>NZ_JASCAR010000035.1:0-83748 GCF_029967715.1 Klebsiella sp. V115_8 | reverse complement strand
CCGTTGTTCCGTGTCAGTGGAGGCGCATTATAGGGAGTAATTCTGAGGTGACAAGGGGAAATGCAAAAAAACTTTTCGTTCGCTCGCTTTTCCATCAAGACGCTGTTTAAACGCCCTGTTTGCGGATCATTTGCGCGATTTCTCGGGCAAATCGGGAGACCTGTTGCCAGTCGGTATAGACCACTTCTTTACGGGTATCCGTTTCGCCCCCGGTCATTTTCATAATCAGGCGGATCATAAACCGATCGTACCAGCGGTAACGCGGGTAACGTAGCGCCCCGGCAAACACCGCGCAGCTCTGCGGCTGCCACGGCGAGTTGAGCAGAAACTTGCGCGTATAGCTGTTGGTCTGCGGCGTGCGCTTCTCGGGTTTGCGCGCAACCAGGTTCACCGAAAAGAATGCCCCCGGCAGCGCCTGCAATGCTGCAAGGTGCTTTTTCACAAAGCGGTCCACCGCCGGATGAAAGTGTCCGTAGCGAATCGACGCGCCAATCACCACGCGATCATAATGATGCCATTCCACGTCATCGGTACGGTTCAGATTCAGGGTGTCCGCATCGATACCCAGCTCTTTAAGCTCAGAGGCGAGAAACGAAGCGATTTCACGTGTCTGCCCGTCGCGGGTGGAAAAGAGAATTAAAGTTTTCACGAGCACTCCTGTTATTCGCGCCAGAAAGTGGGAGTAAAGAGCACCAGTAAGGTGAACACTTCCAGACGACCAAACAGCATATTAGCAATCAGGATCCATTTCGCGACCGGGTTCATGGTGGCAAAGTTGTCCGCGACGACGCCGAGCCCAGGCCCGAGGTTGTTCAATGTCGCCACCACGGAGGCGAAAGCGGAGAAGTCATCCACCCCGGTGGCGATAATAGCCAGCATACTAATGATAAAGACCAGCGCATAGGCGGAGAAGAATCCCCATACCGCTTCCAGAATACGTTCCGGCAGCGCGCGGTTACCTAATTTAATGCTATACACCGCATTCGGGTGAACCAGACGCTTAAGCTCACGGTTGCCCTGCTTGAACAGCAACAGGATACGGATAACCTTTAAGCCACCGCCCGTGGAGCCTGCGCAGCCGCCGATAAATGCAGAGCACAGCAGAAGCACCGGCAGGAACAGCGGCCAGCGCGCAATGCTATCGGTGGTGAATCCCGCGGTGGTCGCCATCGACACCACCTGGAAAAACGCCTGATTCAGCGTCGTCAGCACCGAGCCGTACACGTTATGAAGCCATAGCACCAGCGTACAGACGATGACCAGCGTCAACTGGACGCCAATGAACATTCGAAACTCAGGGTCGCGCCAGTACACCTTCAGGCTGCGTCCGCTCAACAACGAAAAATGCAGACCGTAGTTACAGCCGGAGATTAGCAGGAAGATGGCAATGATGGAGTTGATCATCGGGCTGTTGAAATAGCCGACGCTGGCATCGTGAGTCGAGAAACCGCCGATGGCGATGGTGGCGAAGCTGTGCCCTATCGCATCGAAGGCCGGCATACCGGCAAACCAGAGCGCCAATGCGCAGGCGACCGTCAGTAACACATAGATGAGCCACAATGTCTTTGCCGTCTCGGCGATGCGCGGGCGCATCTTGTTATCTTTCAGCGGGCCGGGCATTTCCGCACGGTAGAGCTGCATCCCCCCGACGCCGAGGATAGGCAGAATCGCCACCGCCAGCACAATGATCCCCATGCCGCCGAACCACTGCAGCATCTGCCGGTAAAAGAGGATAGCGTGCGGGAGCGAGTCCAGCCCCACCAGGGTGGTCGCCCCGGTCGTCGTCAGGCCGGAAAATGACTCGAAGAAGGCATCCGTCACCGTCAGGTTCGGCTGTTCGGCGAAAATGAAGGGCAAGGCCCCTACGCTACCCAGCACGGTCCAGAACAGCACCACGATCAGAAATCCTTCACGGGATTTCAGTTCACCCTTTTGCTTACGGTTCGGCCACCACAGCATGGAGCCGATCGCCAGAGCGACAAAAAAAGTTTGAGTGAAGGCCCGTCCCGCGCCATCGCGATATATCAGGGCCACTAATCCCGGGACGATCATCGTCCCCGAAAACAAGATGACCAGCAGTCCAACGATTCGGGTTATGGCGCGAAAATGCATCTCTGGCGCTTCCTTTGATAGGCAAAAAAACAGAGGGGATTATTCGTTAATCTTCAGCAATTGCAATGAACCGCGACTAAAATCAGCCAGTTTTGCTGAAAAAGCCGCCACTTCAGCCTGGGGAAGCGCCACGCGCAGCCGAACCGACGCCAGATATTCGCTTTCAACGACGTTGCCGGAAAATTGGGCGAGCAGCGCTTCGACGCCGGCCAGTTGCCCATATTCACATTGCAAAGTATATGCCGTTAACGGCGTCTTGCGCAGTGTCGTCAACTGCGCCAGCGCCTGATGAACACCGCCGCCATAGGCTTTCACCAGACCGCCGGTGCCCAGCAGGATACCACCGTAGTAACGCACGACGACAGCGGTTATCTCGCCGACGCCGCTTCCCATCAGCTGCGCCAGCATCGGTTTACCCGCCGTTCCCGCCGGTTCGCCATCATCAGAAAACCCAAGCTGTTGCGAATCATCAGGCGGTCCGGCGGCCCACGCCACGCAGTGGTGACGGGCATCGGGGTGATCCGCTCTGACGGACTCGACAAAGGCTTTCGCCGCCGCCACGCCGTCGGTATGCGCCAACAGCGTGATAAAACGGCTCTTTTTGATCTCCTCAACGACGGAAACGGGCGCCGCCGGGATTAACCAGCTCTCCATTAGGCCAGCTTCAGATCGCGCGTCATATTTTCGATACTGTTTTCGTGAACCACCACGTTATCTTCGATACGGATCCCGCCGAATGGCTTCATGGCGTCAATTTTTTGCCAGTTGAAGTGTTTGCTGAACGGGCCTTCACGCCACGGCGCCAGTAACGACTCGATAAAGTAGATGCCGGGTTCAATGGTCAACACCATACGCGGCTCGATAATACGGGTGCAGCGCAGATACGGGTATTTCGCTGGCGCCGCCAGATGCGTACCGGAGTCGTCTTGCATAAAGCCAGCAACATCATGCACCTGCAGACCCAGCGGATGACCAATCCCGTGCGGCATAAATGGCCCGGTCAGATCGTTTTCCACCATCGCCTCTTCGCTCATGTCAGTGACTAACTGGTGTTTACGCAGCAGCTTCGCAATACGCTGGTGGAACTGGATATGGTAATCGACGTAGCGAGTCCCGGCTTTCATGGTGCTAATCAGCGCCAGCTGCTCGTCGTTAACGTCTTTAATCAGATGGGCGAAATCGTTATCGCCGTGTGCCGCCCAGGTCCGCGTCAGATCCGCAGCATAGCCGTTATATTCCGCACCGGCGTCGAGCAGGAAGCTGCGCATTTCCGCCGGAGCGCGGTGGTCCAGTTTGGTGTAGTGCAGGACAGAAGCATGCTCGTTCAGCGCCACGATGTTGCTGTAAGGCACGTCGGTATCGCGGTGACCGGTTGCGGTAAGATAGGCCTGATTGATATCGAATTCGCTCATCCCGGACTGAAAAGCTTCATAGGCCGCACGATGACCATTCACCGCCGACTTCTGCGCTTCACGCATACAGGCCAGCTCGTAATCGGTTTTGTAAGCCCGGTAGTAATGCAGATAATCGATAACCCCTTTCGGGTTGATCTTATCCGCGGCGATTCCCAGACCCAGCGCGCGCTCCGGCACCGGCCCGATATAACCAATATTTCCGCGAGCGGCAGGCAGTTGGCTGCCGATGCCATCGGCCTTCGGCAGCGCGACTACATCGACCTCTTCGGTCCAGAACGAGGTTGGCAGCGGCTCAACGTTATGCCAGTAATCAACCGGCAGATAGAACCACAGCTTCGGTTTATTCACACCGTCCACCAGCAACCAGCAGTTAGGCACCTGAGTCACCGGCACCCAGGCTTTGAACTGCGGATTGACCTTGAACGGGTATGGATGGTCATCAAGGAAGACGTTAACCAGCTCGCCGGAGTGAATCAGCAGAGCATCCATCTGAAAACGGGACAGGACGTCGCGGGTACGTTCTTGTAGGGTAACAATATGATTTTTATAGAGCGCGGCCAGGGATTCCATCTTTTGTCCTTTGCTTTTATGGGATCGTGATACTCCGCATCTTAGCACATCGACCTGCGTGCGGGTGATTTCCACCGGATGTGATCCGACCAGCAATTATTTAAAGAGTAATTTGCAATTCTTTAACATAAATTCCACACTCCGTTTCATCTGGTATGACCAGATCATATTGCTGGATTCAGGAGACTGACATGCTCTACAAAGGCGACACCCTGTACCTCGACTGGCTGGAAGATGGCATCGCCGAACTGGTGTTCGATGCCCCAGGTTCGGTCAACAAGCTTGATACCGCAACCGTAGCCAGCCTCGGTCATGCGCTGGACGTACTGGAAAAACAAAACGATCTCAAAGGCCTGATGCTGCGCTCTGAAAAAGCGGCGTTTATCGTCGGCGCGGATATTACGGAATTCCTCTCACTGTTCCTGGTCCCTGAGGAGCAGTTAAGCCAATGGCTGCATTTTGCTAACAGCGTCTTCAACCGTCTGGAAGATCTTCCCGTCCCCACTGTCTCCGCCGTCAACGGTTACGCGCTGGGCGGCGGTTGTGAATGCGTCCTGGCGACCGATTATCGCCTGGCGACGCCGGATCTGCGCATTGGTCTGCCGGAAACCAAACTCGGCATTATGCCAGGCTTCGGCGGCTCAGTCCGTTTGCCGCGCCTGCTCGGCGCCGACAGCGCGCTGGAGATCATTGCTGCCGGGAAAGATGTCGGTGCCGATCAAGCGCTGAAAATCGGCCTGGTGGATGGCGTAGTTGCTGCCGACAAACTGCGCGACGGCGCGCTGGCGATCCTGCGCCAGGCGATTCAGGGCGACCTGGACTGGAAAGCGAAACGGCAACCGAAGCTGGAGCCGCTGAAGCTCAGCAAAATTGAAGCGACGATGAGTTTCACCATCGCCAAAGGCATGGTCGCGCAAACCGCCGGGAAGCATTATCCGGCGCCGATCACCGCGGTGAAAACCATTGAAGCCGCCGCGCGTCTTGGTCGTGAAGAGGCCCTGGTGCTGGAAAATAAAAGCTTTGTCCCGCTGGCTCATACCAATGAGGCCCGCGCGCTGGTCGGTATCTTCCTCAACGACCAGTACGTCAAAGCGAAAGCGAAAAAACTGACCAAAGATGTCGAAACGCCGAAGCAGGCCGCCGTCCTGGGCGCGGGCATTATGGGCGGCGGCATCGCTTATCAGTCGGCGTGGAAAGGCGTGCCGGTCATCATGAAGGACATCAACGATAAATCGCTGACGCTCGGCATGACCGAAGCGGCGAAGCTACTGAATAAACAGCTGGAACGCGGCAAAATCGACGGTCTGAAGCTGGCCGGAGTAATAAGCACCATTCAGCCGACGCTGGAGTATAGCGGTTTTGATCGCGTGGACGTGGTCGTTGAAGCGGTGGTGGAAAACCCGAAAGTGAAGAAAGCGGTGCTGGCGGAAACGGAAGATAAAATCCGCCCGGATACCGTGCTGGCGTCCAACACCTCAACGATCCCCATCAGCGAGCTGGCCAGCGTTCTGCAGCGCCCGGAAAACTTCTGCGGCATGCACTTCTTTAACCCGGTACATCGCATGCCGCTGGTAGAAGTGATCCGCGGCGAAAAAACCTCGGATAATACCATTGCCAAAGTCGTCGCCTGGGCCAGCAAAATGGGCAAGACGCCAATCGTGGTCAATGATTGTCCCGGTTTCTTCGTCAACCGCGTGCTGTTCCCCTACTTCGCCGGCTTCAGCCAGCTGCTGCGCGACGGGGCGGATTTCCGCAAAGTCGACAAAGTGATGGAGAAACAGTTTGGCTGGCCGATGGGCCCGGCCTATCTGCTGGACGTGGTCGGCATCGACACCGCGCACCATGCTCAGGCGGTCATGGCGGCGGGCTTCCCGCAGCGGATGCAGAAAGATTATCGCGACGCCATCGACGCCCTGTTTGACGCCAACCGTTTCGGCCAGAAGAACGGCCTCGGCTTCTGGCGCTATAAAGACGACAGCAAAGGTAAGCCGAAGAAAGAAGAAGATGCCGCCGTCGACAGCCTGCTGGCCGACGTCAGCCAGCCGAAGCGCGATTTCAGCGATGAAGAGATTATCGCCCGCATGATGATCCCGATGGTTAACGAAGTCGTCCGCTGCCTGGAAGAAGGCATTATCGCCAGCCCGGCGGAAGCAGATATGGCGCTGGTATACGGCCTCGGCTTCCCTCCGTTCCACGGCGGCGCCTTCCGCTGGCTGGATACCATCGGCAGCGCGAAGTATCTCGATATGGCGCAGCAGTACCAGCACCTTGGGCCGCTGTATGAAGTCCCTGCCGGTCTGCGTGACAAAGCGCGCCATAACGAAGCGTATTATCCCCAGGTAGAGCCAGCCCGTCCGGTTGGCGCTCTGAAAACGGCTTAAGGAGTCACAATGGAACAGGTTGTCATTGTCGATGCTATTCGCACCCCGATGGGCCGTTCAAAGGGCGGCGCATTTCGCCACGTGCGCGCGGAAGACCTCTCCGCGCACCTGATGCGTAGCCTGCTGTCGCGCAACCCGTCGCTTGAGGCAAGCGCGATAGACGATATCTACTGGGGCTGCGTACAGCAAACCCTCGAGCAGGGTTTTAACATCGCCCGTAACGCGGCGCTGCTGGCGGAGATCCCGCATTCGGTACCGGCAAACACGGTTAACCGTCTGTGCGGTTCTTCCATGCAGGCGCTGCACGATGCTGCACGCATGATCATGACCGGCGATGCCAGCGTCTGCCTGATTGGCGGCGTGGAGCACATGGGCCATGTGCCGATGAGCCACGGCGTCGATTTCCACCCGGGCCTGAGTCGCAACGTGGCGAAGGCGGCAGGGATGATGGGGCTGACCGCTGAAATGCTGGCGCGTCTGCACGGCATTAGCCGGGAAATGCAGGATCAGTTCGCCGCGCGCTCACACGCCCGCGCCTGGGCTGCGACCCAGTCCGGCGCATTCAAAGCCGAGATTATCCCCACCGGCGGCCACGATGCCGATGGCGTACTGAAGTCCTTTAACTATGACGAAGTGATCCGCCCGGAAACCACCGTCGAGACGCTGTCTACCCTGAGGCCGGCGTTTGACCCGGTGACCGGTACGGTAACGGCAGGTACCTCTTCCGCCCTTTCCGATGGCGCGGCGGCGATGCTGCTGATGAGCGAAAGTCGCGCCCGCGAACTGGGGCTGAAGCCACGCGCCCGCGTCCGTTCGATGGCGGTGGTCGGCTGCGACCCGTCCATTATGGGCTATGGCCCGGTTCCCGCCTCGAAGCTGGCGCTGAAAAAAGCGGGCTTATCCACCAGCGATATCGACGTCTTTGAAATGAATGAGGCCTTTGCCGCGCAGATCCTGCCGTGCATTAAAGATCTGGGCCTGATGGAGCAGATCGATGAGAAGATCAACCTTAACGGCGGGGCGATCGCGCTCGGTCATCCGCTGGGTTGTTCCGGGGCGCGTATTAGCACCACGTTGATCAATCAGATGGAGCGTAAAGATGCCCAGTTCGGCCTCGCCACCATGTGCATTGGCCTGGGACAAGGGATCGCCACCGTGTTTGAGCGGGTGTAAATTTACAAAAGGGTATCTCACAGCCAATGGCGTCAGAACAAGGCGGCAAGCGAGCGAATCCCGATGAGCTTACTGAAGTAAGTGATTCGGGTGAGCGAGCGCAGCCGACGCAGTTATGACGTCATTGGCGAAGAGAGACAGTTTAGTTGCCGTTCTTCCCGCCTGTCAGGGGCGGGTTTTTTATTTGCAGATATCAGATAAAGGCAAACGCGTCGCCAAACAGGCGATCTTCGCGCGCGCCGCGTTCGTTGCAGAACAGGTCGCGAGCAATCTTGGCCATCTCAAAACGCCCGGCAATATAGATATCGTGATCGGCCAGGGTACCGTAATCCTGCAGCACCGCGGTCAGCACGGTGCCGGAACGCCCACGCCAGCCCTCTTCCGGCTGCTCAACCACCGGCTCAATGCGCAGATTCGGATGTTTGACGCTCAAGGCTTCCAGCTCAGCCAGATCGTACAGATGTTTGGTCTCGCGGCCGCCCCAGTAAATCGCGATATCGCGCTGAGGATTGCGTGACAGCGCGGTCAGCAGAATAGAACGCACATAAGAGAAGCCGGTGCCGCCGGCAATCAAAATCAGCGGGCGGTCTTCATCTTCACGCAGCCAGGCTTCGCCATGCGGGATATCAACCTCAATTTCGCGCTCTTTCAGGATGCGATCCATGACCGCCATCGCGTACAGATTGAGCTCCGAGGCGCCGATATGCAGTTCGATAAATTCCTGTTCCGCCGGCGTGGAGGCCATGGAGAATGGGCGTTTGTCGCGCTCATCCATTACCACCATCAGATACTGGCCAGCGCGGAAAGAGAATGCCGCTTCCGGTACTAATCGAACACGATACACGGTATCGGTAATCGCCTCCACCGAGGTCACTTTACAGCTTAAGGTTGTCATGCGTCCCCTCTGTCGGGTCTATAGAGCAAAACAGCGGCGTTAGCCCCGCTTACTGTTGTTTAAAGATGGCCAGATCATCCCAGATGGCGTCAATGCGCGCCGTGACGGCAGGATCTTTTTTGATTGGGCGACCCCATTCACGCTGGGTTTCGCCAGGCCATTTATTGGTGGCATCCAGCCCCATTTTTGAACCCAGGCCGGAAACCGGCGAGGCAAAATCCAGATAATCAATTGGCGTATTCTCTACCAGTACCGTATCACGAGCCGGGTCCATACGGGTAGTGATCGCCCAAATCACATCGTTCCAGTCGCGGGCGTTGACATCGTCATCGCAGACAATCACGAATTTGGTGTACATAAACTGGCGCAGGAACGACCAGACGCCCATCATCACGCGCTTGGCATGGCCTGCATACTGTTTTTTCATCGTCACCACTGCCAGGCGGTAGGAGCACCCTTCCGGCGGCAGATAGAAATCGACGATTTCCGGAAACTGTTTTTGCAGGATCGGGACGAAGACTTCATTCAGCGCCACGCCCAGCACCGCAGGCTCATCCGGCGGACGGCCGGTATAGGTCGAATGATAAATCGCGTCTTCACGTTGGGTAATATGGGTGACCGTAAACACCGGGAACTGGTCTACTTCATTGTAGTAGCCGGTATGGTCGCCATACGGACCTTCCGGCGCCATCTCCCCGGCCTCGATATAACCTTCCAGCACAATCTCTGCGCTGGCAGGCACTTCAAGATCGTTCGAGACGCATTTCACCACTTCGGTTTTGGTACCGCGCAGCAGCCCGGCAAAGGCATATTCCGACAACGTATCCGGCACCGGGGTCACCGCGCCAAGAATGGTCGCTGGGTCGGCGCCGAGCGCCACAGAAACCGGGAAGCGTTCGCCCGGACGCGCCGCGCTCCACTCCTGGAAATCCAGTGCGCCGCCGCGATGAGACAGCCAGCGCATAATCAGTTTGTTTTTGCCAATCAGCTGCTGGCGATAAATCCCCAGGTTCTGCCGCTCTTTGTGCGGCCCGCGGGTCACCGTCAGCCCCCAGGTGATCAGCGGCGCGGCATCGTCCGGCCAGCAGGTCATAATCGGGATTTTCCTCAGGTCGACGTCATCGCCCTGGATGATTTTTTGCTGGCAGGGTGCGCCGCGCAGACGTTTGGTCGGCATATTCAGCACTTGCTTAAACTGCGGCAGCTTATCAAACAGATCGCGGAAACCTTTGGGCGGCTCAGGCTCTTTCAGAAAGGCTAACAGCTTACCCACCTCGCGCAGCGAACTGACGTCCTCCTGACCCATCCCCAGCGCCACGCGCCGCGGCGTGCCGAACAGGTTGCACAGCACCGGCATGGTATAGCCTTTCGGATTCTCAAACAGCAACGCCGGACCGCCAGCGCGCAGGGTGCGGTCGGCAATTTCGGTGATTTCCAGGTGGGGATCGACCGGCAGAGTGATACGTTTTAGTTCGCCCTGTTGTTCCAGGAGTGTCAGAAAGTCGCGAAGATCGTGATATTTCATGAAAGTGTTATTGACCTCTCTACAGGCGGCTAATTATACGGTGTTCAACGGCGAGATGCTGTAATTTTGTTAAATTAGCGTGAAAGAACGCTGAAATTTGGATTTCAATTATAATGGCTTTCGCGATTACACCAGCCATTTGTTATGCTTGCCGTTATTAGAAGTGGAATGAGTCATTATGCAAGCCTGGTACTTACTGTATTGCAAACGTGGGCAGCTACAACGAGCCCAGGAACATCTGGAACGTCAGTCAGTTAACTGCCTGATGCCGACGATTGCGCTGGAAAAAATCATTCGCGGTAAACGCACCATGGTCAGCGAACCGCTGTTTCCGAACTACCTGTTTATTGAGTTCGATCCAGAGGTGATTCATACCACCACCATCAGCGCCACACGCGGGGTTAACAACTTCGTGCGCTTTGGCGCCCTACCCGCTATCGTCCCCTCGGCGGTCATCCATCAGCTCTCTATCTATAAACCGGAAGGCATCACCGACCCGGAAACGCCGCATGAGGGCGATAGCGTACTGATCACCGACGGCGCGTTCGAAGGCTTACAGGCTATCTTTACCGAGCCGGACGGTGAAGCACGCTCTATGTTGCTGTTAAACCTGCTGAATAAGCAAGTCCTGCAGAGCGTAAAAAACACCGATTTCCAGAAAATCTAAGCGCCGATAACGTCGACGCCAAACAGCGCTCTGACGTTTGCGTCCGTTTGCGCCTCAAGCCACTGCGCCTCCTCGCCGCGCCAGGCCGCGACGCTGACCAGGATATGCGGCAAATACGCGGGCTCGTTACGACGCGAGGCGGGTTTCGGCTTGAGGTCGCGCGGCAGCAGATAGGGCGCATCGGTCTCCAGCAGCAGACGTTCCTCCGGGATCGCCGGCAGTAGCCCTCGCAGCTCGAGCCCGCGCCGCTCATCGCACACCCAACCGGTAATGCCGATAAACAGCCCCAGATCCAGACATTCCTGCGCCTCGCTGCGGCTGCCGGTAAAGCAGTGCAGCACCGCGCCCGGGATCTTCCCAAGCCAGGGTTTAAGTAGCGTCAGAAACCGGTCGTGGGCGTCGCGGCAGTGTAAAAACACCGGCATCGACAGCTCGGCGGCCAGCGCCAGTTGGGCGCTGAATGCCGCCTCCTGCTCCTGCGGCGTGGAGAAATTACGATTAAAATCCAGACCACATTCCCCTATCGCCACCACCTGCGGCTCGCGGGCAAGGACATAAATCGCCTCGGCGACCGCTGGCGTCCAGCTGCTGCCGTCATGGGGATGAACCCCCGCCGTGGACCAGCAGCCGGCGTAATGGCTCGCCATTCTCTGCGCCTGCTGGCTCTCCGGCAAATTTGTGCCGGTCAGCAGCATGCCGTGGACACCCGCCGACCGGGCGCGCGCCACCACCTCATCATGGTCGCGGGCAAACTGCGAACTGGTCAGATTAACGCCGATATCAAACATGATCGCTCCATATGACAACCGCCCTGACGGGCGGTTGGCGGTATTACTCTTCTCTGTGCTCAGCGGCTTCAGCTTCGGCCGCGGCATCGTCATCACGCGTCAGACGCTTCCCGGTGTAGAAGCGGGCAAAGAACACCCCGACTTCAAACAGACAGTACATCGGAATGGCCAGCAGCGTCTGCGAGAACACGTCCGGCGGCGTCAGCAGCATGCCCACCACGAAGGCGCCCACCAGCACATACGGCCGTTTTTTGCGCAGCTCTTCCGGCGTAGTGACGCCCATCCAGCAGAGCAGCACAATGGCGACCGGCACCTCAAAAGAGACCCCGAACGCCATAAACAGCGCCATCACGAAGTCGAGATAGCTGCGGATATCGGTCGAGACCAGCACCCCCTCCGGGGCAGCATGGGTCAGAAAGCCGAACGCCAGCGGAAACACGACAAAATACGCGAAAGCCATGCCGATATAGAACAGCAGCGTGCTGGAGACCAGCAAGGGCACCACCAGCCGGCGCTCGTGCTTATACAGCGCCGGCGCGACGAAGGCCCATACCTGATACAGAATAATCGGCACCGACAGGATCACCGACACCATAAAGGTCAGCTTTATCGGCGTAAAGAAAGGTGAAGCGACATCGGTGGCGATCATCGTCGCGCCTACCGGCATCTTGCTGATAAGCGGGGCCGAGACCAGCTGATAGATATCATTGGCGAAATAGACCAGCGCCAGGAAGATCACCAGGATAGCAATGATGCTGTTGAGCAGACGCTTGCGCAGCTCAATCAGATGCGAAATTAGCGGTTGTGTATCGTCTACGCCCATGTTTACGGTTTATCACTCGATGCGGGGGAAGAATGGGTGGCAGCCGCCGTAGCGGATGTTTTCTCTGCCGGTGAAGCGGGTTGCTCGTCGGCCACGGGCTCTGGCGCATGAGCCGGAGCGCTGGCCTGATGTTCGGCCGTCGCCGGCGTGACGTCCTGCCGCTGCGCTTCGCTGCCTTTCACCACCGGATTATGGATGGTATTCGCTTCGTCGCTGGCCTTTTCCGGATCGTGGGCGCTATAGGAGCGCTTCATCGACTCCGCGGCCTCACGCAGCTCGTCCATAGAGGCTTTCAGCTCCGGCGTCAGGTTATTCAGGCTGGCCTTTTCCACCTTCTTGAGGCTCTCCTGGAACTCCTGCAGTTTTAGCTCCTGAGCCAGCTCATTCTGCACCGTGGTCGCCAGCGACCGTAGCGTACGGATCCAGCCAACCACCGTTTTAACCGCGACGGGAAGCCGCTGTGGCCCCAGAACAATGAGGCCAATTACAAACACCAGCAGTAGTTCACTAAAACCAATATCGAACACGAGTTACACCTGCTCTTTGTCGTGGCGTTTTGTCTCGTCTTTTTTTGCATCATCCTGTTTGTCGGCGATAGTTTTCGCCGTGAAATCTGCGTCTGGCGCCGACTTTTCGGGTTTATCATCATCACTCATGGCTTTTTTAAAGCCTTTGATGGATGCCCCTAAGTCTGACCCCAGTGAGCTCAGCTTCTTCGTCCCGAAAAGCAGAACTACGATGACGACAACAATTAATAACTGCCAAATACTGATACCACCCATACACGTTCCCCTATGACAGATGATGAATTATGTGGACGCATTATACACGCCATCCTGCCAGCCGCCTCGCCGTCAGGCCACCGGCATGATTTTGCGCAAATAAGCCTGCGTCATGAAGTGGCGAACCGATCAGCGGGTTTTTCGCCAGCCAATCAGCCAGGTCACGACACCGCCGGCCATCAGCCAGCCGGGCATCATTCCCCACTCAGGGCGATGGATAAAGAGCAGCGTACCACTGAGCAATAAAACCGCGCCTATACCAAACAGATAACGGGATTGGCCCTGGCGCACATGACGCACATGCATATCCCGCACGATAGTATCGACGCTGGTCTGCAGCTGTTTGCTCTGCTGCAGGCTCTGATACACCAGCTCAGGTATTTCAGGCATTCTTTCGATCCAGAACGGCGCTTTGTCTTTAAACGCGCGCACCAGCGCCGGAATACCGACCTGATCTTTGATCCACGACTCAAGGAAAGGCTTCGCCGTTTTCCACAAGTCTAACTGAGGATAGAGCTGCCGGCCTACCCCTTCTACGTAAAGTAATGTCTTCTGTAGCAAAACAAGCTGCGGCTGGACTTCCATATTGAAGCGCCGCGCGGTGTTGAACAGATTAAGCAGCACGTGGCCGAAGGAGATCTCCGCCAGCGGCTTCTCAAAGATGGGCTCGCAGACCGTGCGGATCGCGAACTCAAACTCTTCAACATTAGTGTCCGGCGGAACCCAACCGGAGTCGACGTGCAGCTCGGCAACCTTACGATAATCGCGGTTGAAAAAGGCGATAAAGTTTTCCGCCAGATAGCGCTTATCTTCTTTGTTCAGCGAGCCGACAATGCCGCAATCGATACCGATATACTGCGGATCTTCCGGGTGCTCGTAGCTGACGAATATGTTGCCAGGGTGCATATCAGCATGGAAAAAACTGTCGCGGAACACCTGGGTGAAGAAGACCTGCACGCCCCGCTCCGCCAGCAGCTGCAGGTTGGTTCCCTGAGCCTCCAGCGCCTCGACGTCGGACACCGGAATGCCGTAGATGCGCTCCATCACCATCATGCTTTCGCTGCAGTAGTCGGGGTACACTTCCGGCACATACAGCATCGGGCTGTCTTCGAAATTACGCCGCAGCTGAATGGCGTTAGCGGATTCCCGCAGCAGGTTCAGCTCGTCCAGCAGCGTTTTTTCATACTCACGAACCACCTCCTGCGGGCGCAGACGGCGGCCGTCAGGCAGCAGACGCGGCACCCAGCGCGCCAGGCGGTAGATGAGCTTCATGTCCGCTTTAATGATCGGCAAAATATCCGGACGGATAACCTTGATCACCACCTCTTTGCCGTTCTCTTTCAGACGCGCGGTATGCACCTGGGCGATAGACGCCGAGGCTAACGGCTCAACGGAGAAATCATCAAACCAGGCCTCCACCGGCAGGCCACCCATCGCTTTCTCTATCTGCTGCTGCGCGAGCTTCCCGTCAAAGGGCGCCACGCGGTCCTGCAACAGCGCCAGCTGATCGGCAATATGCGGCGGAAAGAGATCCCGCCGCGTGGAAAGCATCTGGCCGAATTTAATCCACACCGGCCCCAGCTCCTGAAGCGCCAGCCGCAGACGGGCGCCAAGGGGTTGATCCTGATGGCGGTTTGGCATCCAGAACAGCATCCGCCGCCAGATACGCAGCGGCAGCGTGATCCGCATTTTGGGGATGAGCTCATCGAGCCCGTAGCTCAAAAAGGTGTGGACGATGAAATACAGGCGCCGTAATTCTCCTGGCGTCATTTGCCCTCCAGCGTTTCCAGCCGTTTTTCCAGTGCGGCCAGCGCGCGTTCAATAGCCGTCGTCTCTTCAGCAAACCAGGCCAGCTCCAGCGGCCCCGGCGCCAGGCGCCACTCTTCAGTGATCGCTTCCGCGACATAGCGCTGCTGGCGCTGCGCCCCTTTCAGTAAAAACTGAGCGCCGCCGCGGAGGACTTTACCGACGCCTTCGGCCACGATGTCGCCGGTGTAAGGCGCCAGCAGTTCAGCGGGATCGAACTCCGCCAGATCGCACAGGGTGACCATGTTCTGCACCACCTGCAGATCGCCCTGCACTTCCAGCTCGCCGCTGCGGATAAGCGCCGTGAGCTGCTGACGGTTGCGCAGTTTTGGCAGTACGCTGAGCCGGGTAATCACGGTGCAGTCGGCCTCTCCCTCCCAGGCGCTCAGGACATCAACCTGGCGTTCGCTGAACACCAGCACCACGGGCGTGGAGAAGTCCTGCAGCTGTACCCGCAATACCTTGCCCAGCAGGCGCTGGCGGGCGGGTTTTAGCGCTTTGTCGCGCCAGAGGAAAGTATTCAGCGCCGTTTCAATGCCAGCGGTCACCAGGGGTGTGAAAGGCATAGCGTCCCTCCTGTCAGAACTTGTAACCGCGATGCAAAGCAACGATACCTGCCGTCAGGTTGTAGTAGTCCACGCTTTCGAAGCCTGCATCCTGCATCATCCCTTTCAGGGATTCCTGGTCCGGATGCATACGGATCGACTCCGCCAGGTAGCGATAGCTGTCGCCGTCTTTTGCCACCAGCTCGCCAACCTTCGGCAGGATATGGAAGGAGTAAGCGTCGTAGGCTTTGCTCAGCGGTTCAATAATGGGTTTAGAAAACTCCAGCACCAGCAGACGTCCGCCCGGCTTCAGCACGCGGTACATCGAACGCAGCGCTTTCTCTTTGTCGGTCACGTTACGCAGACCGAAAGAGATGGTGATACAGTCAAAGGTATTATCAGCAAACGGCAGGGCTTCCGCGTTGGCCTGAACATACTCAACGTTACCCACGATGCCGATATTGCGCAGCTTTTCGCGGCCCATTTTGAGCATTGAATCATTGATATCAGCAAGCATAACGCGGCCGGTTTCCCCTACCAGACGGGAAAACTTAGCCGTCAAATCACCGGTACCCCCCGCCAGATCCAGCACGGTCTGCCCGCGACGTACACCGCTGCAGTCGATGGTGAAACGCTTCCACAAACGATGGATACCAAACGACATTAAGTCATTCATCACATCATACTTTGCGGCGACAGAATGGAATACATGCGCCACCATGTCCGCTTTCTGCTCTTTAGCGACCGTCTGAAAGCCAAAGTGCGTCGTTTCTTGTGAATCCTCAACCATCTTTATGCCTGCTTGCTTTTCAAGAAAATGTTCACTGAGTGTATCAGACTCAGCGCATTTCCCATACGTTTCAGCGTGGCGGAGCCGCCTCCCGGCTGCGCACCGCCTCGGCAGAGTCGGGCGAAAATGCGTCATTTTCCGGCAGGTTATCCTCCTCTTCGAGACGATATTGATCGTCCTGAGCAGTGGCTTGTTCGACTAAATCAGGATTAATCCCGCGCTTGACCTCCACGCCCAACCCGCGAAAAGCCTCCGCCTGAGCCAGCAGATTACCGCGCCCGGAAGCGAGCTTTTTCATCGCCTGGCGATAGTTCTCTTGCGCTTTATCCAGACTCTGGCCGATAGCGGACATATCGTCCACAAACAGGCGCATTTTGTCGTAAAGGCGCCCCGCCCGCTCGGCGATCTTCTGCGCGTTGCGGCTCTGGTGCTCATAACGCCACAGATTGGCGATGGTGCGCAGGGCCACCAGCAGCGTCGTCGGGCTGACCAGCATAATATTATTTTGCAGCGCCTCGCTGATGAGCTCGGGTTGACGATCAATGGCCAGCAGAAATGCCGGCTCGACGGGAATAAACATCAGCACATAGTCGAGGGAGCGCAGGCCCGGCAGTTGCTGATAATCCTTGCGTCCCAGCAGGCGAATATGATTACGCACCGAGGCAAGGTGCTCCTGCAGCGCGACTTCGCGGGTGTAGTCGTCCTCGGCGTTGAAATAGCGCTCATAGGCGACAAGGGTCATTTTGGCGTCGATAACCACGTCTTTACCCTGCGGCAGGCGCACGATGACGTCCGGCTGCATCCGCGAGCGGTTATCGGTCTCGATGCTGACCTGGGTCTGGTACTCATAGCCTTCCCGCAGGCCGGAGGCTTCCAGCACGCGGGTGAGAACCACTTCCCCCCAGTTGCCCTGAGTTTTGTTATCGCCCTTCAGCGCTTTGGTCAGGTTCAGCGCCTCCTGCGCCATCTGCGCGTTCAGCTGCTGCAGGTTGCGGATCTCATGCGCCAGGGTGTGCCTTTCCCGCGCCTCCTGGCCGAAGCTCTCCTGCACCTGGCGGCGGAACCCGTCCAGCTGTTCGCGCAGCGGGGTCAGCAGGCCATGCAGGCTCTGGCGATTTTGCTCATCGACGCGTCGGTTGCTGTGTTCGAAAATGCGGTTGGCGAGGTTTTCAAACTGCTCGCTCAGGCGCTGCTCGCTGTTCACCATCTGGCGGATCTTATCTTCCGCATGCAGCTGGGTGGATTCGAGTCGGGTGGTAACCTCCCGCAGATCGGCCTCCAGCGAGGTATTGATATCCCGCAGGCTGCGCAGCTCGTTGTTCAGCAGCTCGCACTCTTCACGCCAGTGGGCTTCCTGTACCAGCTGCTGACGGGCGGCGCTCAGCTCAATATCCAGCTCTCGCCGCTCCTCGATAAGATCGGCCCGAATTTGATCGGCGCGCGCTTTGGTCGCCAGCCAGCCGACGATTAATCCAGCAGCCAGTGCGATAACCGCGCTGATAATAATGGAGAGATCCACGACGCCCCCTGCGATAACCTGATGACACAAAATAGAATTGTGCTGTACAAACGTCCAGTTTAAAAGGAATTTCCTGCGAGAGGCGACGCAAAAAAAAGGCCGGAGGATCCGGCCTGACAGGGAAAGCGTTGAATTACAGCAGACGGCGCGCCGCTTCCACGACGATTTTCACCGCGTGGCTTTCGGTTTGCTTCATGGTTTCGGCGTTAGGGATCTCTTGCTGGGTACGGTTAACGATAACCCCGGCCACCATCCCGGCGCGCAGGCCCTGGCTGGCGCACATGGTCAGCAGCGTAGCGGATTCCATTTCATAGTTCATCACGCCCATCGCCTGCCACTCTTCCATGGAGCCTTTGAAGCGGCTCACTACGCGGCCGGAGAAGGTGTCGTAACGCTCCTGTCCCGGGTAGAAGGTATCCGAGGAAGCGGTCACGCCGATATGGGTGGTGGCGCCAATGGATTTCGCTGCTTCCACCAGCGCGGTGGTGCAGGCGAAATCTGCGACGGCCGGGAATTCCATCGGCGCGAAGTGCAGGCTGGCGCCGTCCAGACGAACGGAAGCGGTAGTCACCAGCACATCGCCAACGTTGATGTGCGGCTGAATGGCGCCGGTGGTGCCAATGCGCAGGAAGGTACGCACGCCAAGCTGCGCCAGCTCTTCCACAGCGATAGACGTAGACGGGCCGCCGATGCCGGTGGAGCAGACGATCACCGGTTTGCCGTCCAGTTCCGCGCGCCAGGAGGTAAATTCGCGGTGAGATGCCAGCTTAACCGGCTTATCCATCAGCGCGGCGATCTTTTCCACACGCTCCGGATCGCCAGGGACGATAGCCAGCGTAGCCCCTTGTAAATCGTTCTTGGTGAGGCCGAGATGAAAAACATCAGACTTGGACATAAAAAACTCCTCTGTGGGTCGAATTATCAGCAGAAGCAAAACGGTACTGTACAGAAGCCCCTGGCAACATTTTGTGATGTTAGTCACCAAGAACAATAATGATTGCAGTTGTTTTTCAGTAAATAGTGATAAACATCACATTAACAAGTTATATTCATCGTCACTGAACAAAAGATAGCCGCTTTCAGGCACTGTGCTTTATTACCGCCCGAACTAAAGGTAAAGGGTCTATAGTTACTGATGCGCTAATAAATAAGGGTACGGAGAATACCATGACCACCACCAAGCAACCTGGATTCGCACCTGCAGCCTCGCCGCATGCCGCAACCGCCGTTCATACGCCGGAAGAGCATATTGTCGCCGGAGAGACCTCTATTCCCTCTCAGGGGGAAAACATGCCGGCTTACCATGCCCGCCCGAAAAACGCCGATGGCCCATTGCCGATCGTCATCGTGGTGCAGGAAATCTTCGGCGTGCATGAGCATATTCGCGATCTTTGTCGTCGCCTGGCGCAGGAAGGCTATCTGGCTATCGCGCCTGAATTGTACTTCCGTCAGGGCGATCCGAATGAGTATCACGATATCCCGACCCTGTTTAAAGAGCTGGTTACGAAGGTGCCGGACGCGCAGGTGCTGGCGGATCTCGACCACGTCGCCAGCTGGGCGGCGCGCCATGGCGGCGATGCCCATCGTCTGCTGATCACCGGCTTCTGCTGGGGCGGACGTATCACCTGGCTATATGCTGCCCATAACCCGCAGTTGAAGGCGGCGGTAGCCTGGTACGGCAAACTGGTAGGAGAAAAATCGCTGAATTCGCCAAAACACCCGGTGGATATCGCCGTCGATCTCAACGCCCCGGTACTCGGCCTGTACGGCGCTAAAGACGCCAGCATTCCACAGGACACCGTCGAAACCATGCGCCAGGCGCTGCGGGCGGCCAACGCCACGGCGGAAATCGTGGTCTATCCTGAAGCCGATCACGCCTTTAACGCCGACTATCGCGCCAGCTATCACGAAGAGTCAGCCAAAGACGGCTGGCAGCGGATGCTCGACTGGTTTGCTCAATATGGCGGTAAAAAAGGGTAATCGTCCGAAGCAGGAAAAAAAGGAGGCAAATGCCTCCTTTTTGCTTTTTCGGGTGACGATCAGGCAGATTGACGCAGGTTACGCGCCGCTTGCACCATATTCGCCAGCGCGGCGCGAGTCTCCGGCCAGCCCCGGGTTTTCAGGCCGCAGTCCGGGTTAACCCACAGCCGCTCCGCCGGGATACGCTGCGCGGCTTTTTCCAGCAGCGCTTCGATCCACTCCACGCTCGGTACGTTTGGCGAGTGAATATCATATACCCCCGGCCCGATTTCATTGGGATACTCGAACACTTCGAACGACTCCAGCAGTTCCATGTCGGAACGCGAGGTTTCAATGGTGATCACGTCGGCGTCCAGCGCGGCGATGGAGTCCATGATGTCGTTGAACTCGCAATAGCACATGTGGGTATGGATCTGAGTGTCGTCTTTGGCCACCGCGGCGTTAAGGCGGAAGGCTTCCACACCCCACTGCAGATAAGCATCCCAATCGCTGCGCTTCAGCGGTAACCCTTCGCGCAAAGCAGGCTCATCAATCTGGATGATGCCGATACCGGCCGCTTGCAGATCCGCCACTTCATCACGCAGGGCCAGCGCAATCTGTTTCGCGATGGTTTCACGGCTGACGTCTTCCCGCGGGAAGGACCAGCACAGAATCGTCACCGGTCCAGTGAGCATCCCTTTCACCGGCTTGTCGGTCAGCGACTGCGCGTACTTCGCCCATTCGACGGTGATCGCCTGTGGACGGCTGACGTCGCCGATCACCACCGGCGGCTTCACGCAGCGGGAGCCATAACTCTGCACCCAGCCGTTTTGCGTGAAGATGAAACCGTCCAGATGCTCACCGAAGTATTCCACCATATCGTTCCGCTCGGCTTCCCCGTGCACCAGTACGTCTAATCCTAACCGCTCCTGCTCGACGATCGCCTGCTTAATATGTTCCGCAATGCCGGTACGATAATGACTGGCGTCCAGATTGCCCTTTTTGAAGTCCAGGCGCAGGCCGCGGATCTCGGTCGTCTGCGGGAATGACCCGATAGTGGTGGTCGGCCACGCCGGCAGGTTAAAGCGTTGACGCTGCGCCTGAGCGCGAACCTCATAGGGGCTGGCGCGCTGGCTGTCCTGAGCGGTGATCGCCGCCAGCCGTTTTTCCACCGCCGGGTTGTGTACGCGCGTCGAATGGCGACGGGCATGGACTGGCGCGCTCCACTCGGTAATCGCCGCGGTATCGCCGCTGTTCAGCGCATCGCGCAGCAGCGCCAGCTCACCGCATTTTTGCAGCGCGAAGGCAAACCAGCTCTTCACTTCCGCATCAAGGCGCGTCTCCACGCTCAGGTCGATCGGGCTGTGCAACAGAGAGCAGGATGTCGCGACCCACAGTTCGCGCTTACCGACGAGGTTTTTAATTTGCGCATATTTTTCGGCGAGATCGGCGCGCCAGACGTTACGCCCGTTGATCAGGCCGGCGGACAGCAGCCAGTCGGCAGGCAGACATTTATGCAGTTCGGCGACATCATCTTTACCGTGGACCAGATCGACGTGCAGCCCCTGGACCGGCAGCGCAGCAATGGTCTCGAGATTGTCGCTAACGCCTTCAAAATAGGTGGTCAGCAGCAGTTTGACCTGGCCCTGCAGGGCGTCATAAGCCGGTTTAAAGGCCTCCAGCCACGCTGGCGGCAGCTCCAGCACCAGCGCCGGTTCATCAATCTGCACCCACTCAATGCCGCGCTTCGCCAGTTCGGCCAGCACCTGCTGATAAACCGGCAGGATGTCATTCAGCAGGCTCAGACGGTCAAACGGTTCGCCTTTCACTTTGCCCAGCCACAGATAGGTCACCGGCCCCAGCAGCACGGGCTTGATCTTGTGGCCCAGCGCCAGCGCTTCGTCCACTTCATCCAGCAGTTGGGTCCAGGTCAGTTTGAACTGCTGGCCCTTCACGAACTCTGGCACCATGTAGTGATAGTTGGTGTTGAACCACTTGGTCATTTCCGCAGCGGCCGCTGGCTCGCCGGTGGGAGCGCGGCCGCGGCCAATGCGGAACAGGGTATCGATATCGACAGAGCCGTCTTTGTTCTGATGACGAGCCGGCACGTTGCCAAGCAGCAGGCTGGTGGTCAGAACATGGTCGTACCAGGCGAAATCGCCCACCGGCAGCAGGTCAATACCGGCCTGCTTCTGCTGCTCCCAGTGACGGGCGCGCAGTTCCCGGCCTACCGCCAGCAGCTCCTCACGAGTGGCATTGCCCGCCCAGTAGCTCTCTTGCGCTTTTTTCAGCTCGCGGCGCAGGCCAACGCGAGGAAAACCGAGGGTGTGGTTAATAATTGTCATTTTTTGAGCCTCATAATTGCAATCCGAAAGATTTCGGATTTAGGGAAGGCGGCAAACTTGCTCATCCCCAGGAGCTTACTGAAGTCAGCGACTGGGGTGAGGAAGTGCAGCCAACGCACCATAAATTCGAAAGATAAAGGATTTAGCCATCCAGATGTTTACACATCCATAATTGGCAGTTACTGTATATTCCTCAAGCGCAAATTGCTCATGGCGAAGTGAAGGACTTTCATGATCGAAATTAAACATCTGAAAACGCTGCAAGCGTTGCGGAACAGCGGTTCACTGGCGGGCGCAGCGGCTGCCCTGCATCAGACCCAGTCCGCCTTGTCTCACCAGTTCAGCGATCTGGAACAGCGCCTCGGCTTTCGTCTCTTTGTGCGTAAGAGCCAGCCGCTGCGTTTTACTCCTCAAGGGGAGATCCTCTTACAGCTGGCCAACCAGGTGCTGCCGCAGATCGCTCGCGCCCTGCAGGACTGTAACGAACCACAACAGACCCGGCTGCGGCTGGCTATCGAATGCCACAGCTGTATTCAGTGGCTCACGCCGGCGCTGGAGAATTTCCGCGCCCGCTGGCCGCACGTGGAAGTCGACTTCCATTCCGGCGTCACCTTCGACCCGCAGCCTGCGCTGCAGCAGGGCGAACTGGATCTGGTCATGACCTCAGATATCCTGCCGCGCAGCGGTCTGCACTACTCGCCAATGTTTGATTATGAGGTGCGCCTGGTGCTGGCGCCTGAGCACCCGTTAGCCATGAAGACGCTGATTACGCCGGAGGATCTGGCCACGGAAACGCTGCTGATTTATCCCGTGCAGCGCGGACGCCTCGACATCTGGCGTCATTTCCTGCAGCCGGCCGGCATCAGTCCCCAGCTGAAAAGCGTCGATAACACGCTGTTGCTGATCCAGATGGTGGCAGCCCGGATGGGTATCGCCGCGCTGCCGCACTGGGTGGTGGAAAGTTTTGAACGCCAGGGTCTGGTGGTGACCAAAACCCTGGGCGAGGGATTATGGAGCCGGCTGTACGCGGCCGTTCGCGATGGCGAACAGCGTCAACCGGTCACCGAAGCGTTTATTCGCTCCGCGCGGAACCACGCGTGCGATCATCTGCCGTTTGTCCGGAGTGCGGAGCGACCCAGCGTCGATGGACCCACAGCGAGGCCAGGATCACCAACGCTCCGCTAATAAAGCTCGGCCAGTGCGGCTGCTCCTGCCAGATGGCAAGGTTAACCAACAGCCCGGCGGGGACATGGACGTTATTCATGATCCCCAGCGTGCCAGCGTCCACCTGAGTGGCGCCATAGTTCCACATAAAGTAGCCCAGCCCGGAAGCCACGACGCCAAGCCACACCAGCACGCTCCACTGCAGCCTGGTGGTCGGCAGCTTCTGTGGGTTGCCCAGCATAAACCATGCCGCCACCGCCACGATAAAGGCCCCGACATAGAACCAGGCAAAGGCATTGTGCTGCGGCATCGGTCGCACCTCCATCAGGCGCTTGTAACCCACCATCCCGATGGCGAAGCAGAGGTTTGACAACTGCACCAGTAACAGCCCGGTCCAGAAATGATCGCTGACTTTGTCGTAACGGATAATCGCCGCCCCCAGCACCGCCAGCGCGGCGCTCAGCAGATAGCCCCAGCGTAGTTTACGTCCGCTGAGCAAATCGTAGATCAGCGTGATATACAACGGGGTAAACACGGTAAACAGCAGGAATTCCGAGACCGTCAGATAGAGATAGGCGCGAAAGGCCAGCAGGTACATGATGCCAAGCTGCATCGCGCCCACCAGCATATAGAGTACGATCGTGCGCGGAGACTGGCCGCGCGTCCGCAGGAAAGGCAGGAACACCAGCGCCGCCAGGCCCACGCGCATCAGCACCGAAAAATAGCTGTCGACGCTACCGGCCAGGTACTCGCCAATCAGGCTGAAAGAAAAGGCCCACAGGATAGTGGTGATAATTAACAGCGCCACAATGGTCGTCTCGTTGGATAAAGAACAGGCATTGTAGCGAAGAGTCAGGTTGACGACTGGACAGTTATTCGCCAGTCGTCAATCTTTTTCAGTCGAGGTACAGCTTACGCAGATAGTGCGGGACCGCATCGTCGGCGTTGCTGCCGATCACTTCCAGCTCCGGATGCAGATCCTTCAGCCGCTGGTGGGCGTTGGCCATAATGCAGCCTTTACCGGCCATCGACAGCATCTCGGCGTCGTTCATGCCGTCGCCGAAAGCGATGCAATCGGACAGACTGTAGCCGAGCATTTTAGCCACCGCCTCCAGCGCATGCCCCTTCGATACCCCGCCCGCCATCACCTCCAGGCAGGTTAAGGTGGAGAAGCTGACGTTCACGCGATCGCCCCAGCGGGCGTTCATCGCCTGCTCAAGCGGCAGTAGATGTTCGTGATCCTCACAGGTAAAGAACACCTTGCTGATCCCCTGCGGATCCAGTTCGCCCGGCTCATACAGCTTGTAGTTAAACACCGCCTCTTTGAAAAAGCGCATCTCTTCCGGGCGATGGCGGTTCATATACCACTCATCTTCCCGATAGACGTTAGTGACGATTTTCGGGTCGTTGCGCACGATTTCAAACAGGTCGGCGGCAATATCGCGGTCGAGGTTATGGGCGAAAATTTGCTGGCCATCGCTATCGTGAACGCGGGCGCCGTTAGAGGTGATCATGTACGACCGGATGCCGAGATTATCGCGGATCTGCCCGACGTCGATGTAGTGTCGGCCAGTGGCGAAGACGAAATTGATCCCACGAGCGGTAAGCAGCTTCAGCGTCTCTTTGGCATACGGGGTCAGGAAATGATCGGGGGAAAGCAGCGTGCCGTCTAAATCAGACGCAACAACCTGGTACATAAAAAAGTTAACCTCTAAGCAGGGCGACGAGCGTTATCGTCGGATTAAGTATGTCGATTGAAAAACTCGACGATGGCATTGAGCGCGACTGAGCGCATAGCGTCCTTTTCAAAAAGGATCTCATGGTATGCCCCTTCAATGACGAGCGGCTTTCCGCCCTCACAGGGATGGCCGGCGGCGGCCCGTAATTCACAATAGCGGTCGTGCATCAGATTATCGACCACCCGCTCCTCTTCCGCCTGCAGCAGCAGCGTCGGGGCCGTATCTTTCTCCACATTCGCCAGCACTTCATCACCGGCCAGCATGCCTTCGCGCACCCAGTGCCAGGTCGGGCCGCCGACCTGCAGTCGCGGCTCGTCGGCATAGAAGCGCAGGTTACGACGATAGCGTTGTCGACTGTGCGTCAGCACGTTAACGGCAAAAGGCAGCGCCCGCCAGCGTCCGGTGCCGATGGCATACTCTTCGCGAATGCGCTGATGGCCCTCAGCCCAGTCGAGAATATGCCGCACCATCCAGTCCGGCAGCCGAATGATAATCCCGAACATCGGCGCGCAGAGCGCAATGGCATCGCAATGCGCCTGGTAGCGTTGCAGAAAAAGCGTGGCAATCGCCCCGCCCATAGAGTGAGCGAGGATAAACCGTTTTCGCCAGTGGCCCGGGACCACCTGCTGCTGCCAGAGCGCAGCCAGGTCATCAACATAATCGCTGAAGTTAACCACGTGCCCGCGGTGGGTATCAGAGAGCAGACGACCCGAGCGTCCCTGGCCGCGATGATCAATGATCATTACGTCAAAGCCGCTGTGAAAGAGATCGTAGGCCACTTCAGCATACTTCACGTAGCTTTCAATGCGCCCGGGGCAAATCAGCACCAGCCGATCGTTATTTTGCGCGCAAAAGCGAACAAAGCGTACCGGTACATCATCGACGCCTTTAAATTCAGCCTCTTCGCGCTGTCGCCAGAAATCCGTCAGCGGCCCCATGCTAAAGGCCGCAAACGCGTTTTCTCGTGTTTCCCAGTCCTTTTTCTGCCCAAACATCGGGTTTACACCCCTGTTAACCGCTGAAAATCGTTTTTTTGCCGTGTATCACACAATGCTGACACAATAGCGTATTGTGGCATAAAAACAGACAATCAGGGAGTTTCTCATGACCATTGAGTGGTGGTTCGCCTACCTGCTGACATCAATCATTCTCAGCCTGTCCCCGGGTTCCGGAGCGATTAATACCATGACCACCTCCATTAACCACGGTTACCGCGGCGCGGCGGCGTCGATTGCCGGTTTGCAGACCGGGCTGGCCATTCATATCGTGCTGGTCGGCGTCGGCCTCGGCACTCTCTTCTCTCGCTCGGTGCTGGCCTTTGAGGTGCTGAAATGGGCCGGCGCAGCCTACCTGATCTGGCTGGGTATCCAGCAATGGCGCGCGGCAGGGGCCATCGACCTGAATACGCTGGCGAAGGCGCAGACCCGCGGCAAACTGTTCCAGCGGGCGGTGTTCGTGAATCTCACCAATCCTAAAAGCATCGTTTTTCTGGCCGCCCTGTTTCCACAGTTTATCCTGCCCCACCAGCCCCAGGTGATGCAGTATCTCGTTCTGGGCGTCACCACCATCGTCGTCGATATCATTGTGATGATTGGCTATGCAACCCTCGCACAGCGCATTTCAGCATGGATTAAGGGGCCAAAGCAGATGAAGGCGCTGAACAAAGTCTTTGGTTCACTGTTTATGCTGGTTGGGGCGCTGCTCGCCTCCGCCCGTCACGCCTGAATGATGGAATCTCGCTCGCAAAGAGAGGTTCGCCTGGCTGGCGAAGCCATCTCTCTGCGCGAGCCGGCGCGCAAAGCGGGAAATTAATCTTTTTGCCCGCTGTCGACGCTGAGCCCGCCGTGCCAGGATGCCGCCAGAGACGTGATTCACGGATGAACGGCGATGGCAGAAACGGCGACCCCACATGATGCGGTATTTAAAACTTTTCTGTCGCGGGCTGAGACAGCGCGCGATTTTATCGAGATCCACCTGCCACCGTCGTTAACAGCGATCTGCAAACTGGATACCCTGCGTCTGGAATCCGGCAGCTTTCTTGAAGACGATCTCAGGCCCTACTACAGCGATATTCTCTATTCGCTGGAAACCACCCGCGGTAAAGGGTATGTCCATGTTCTGATCGAGCACCAGAGCGCCCCCGATAAACTGATGGCCTTTCGCTTAATGCGCTATGCCGTCGCCGCCATGCAGCGCCATCTGGAGAGCGGCCATAAAACGCTGCCTCTGGTTATTCCGGTCCTCTTCTATCAGGGACGACGCAGCCCCTATCCTTGGTCTATGAGCTGGCTGGATAATTTCGCCGATCCCGAGACCGCCCGCCAGCTCTATAGCGGGGCGTTTCCGCTGGTCGATATCACGGTGATCCCCGACGACGACATTATGCAGCACCGCAGCATGGCGGCCCTGACGCTGGTGCAAAAACACATCCGCCAGCGCGATATGGCGCAATTGCTGGATAAGTTGACCCAACTCTTAATGCTGGAGCAGATGAGCGGACAACAAATCACCGTATTGGTAAACTATATGGCTCAGGCAGGGGATGCCGAGGATACTCGGGCACTCTTATACGGGCTGGCACAGCGCGTGCCGCAGCATGGAGGATTACTGATGACGCTGGCGGAAACATGGCTCGCAGAAGGTATGGAAAAAGGCATCAGGAAAGGCGTACAGCAAGGCATAAAGGAAGGTATAAAGGAAGGCAAACATCAGGCCTTGCTGCAGGTTGCCGAAGCGATGCGCAAACGCGGGATCGATGACGAAGCGATTATGGAAATGACCGGTCTGTCTGAAGACGAGCTGCAGCGGCTTCGCTATTGACACTTTCTCCACCCGGATATAGCCGGGTGGAGCATCGCGCCAGGTTAACGCGAGATAATCAGATGGATGCCGAAGCCCGCAAACAGCGTGCCGGCGATACCGTCGATCCACTTCGCCATCCGCTGATAGCCGCGGCGCATCCCCGGCAGGGCGAACAGGCTGGCAACCACCAAAAACCAGGCCAGCGTCTCCATGATAATCAGCAGAAAAATGCCCCAGCGCGCGCCGGCGCCAACGCTGTCACCGACGAACAGCGAAAACACCGAGCCGAAGTAGATAATCGCTTTCGGGTTCGCCAGATTGGTCAGCAATCCCTTCAGGAAGCTGCGTCCGCTGCGGGCCAGTTCAACCTGCGGTTCTGCCGGGGACACCGCCTCTTTTTTCAACGCGCCGCGCAACATCTGATAGCCCATCCAGCACAGGTACAAGCCACCGCCGATCATAATGATGTTGTGCAGCCATGCCATTCTGGCGAGGATCAGGTTCAGGCCGAGCAGCGCAACCCCCGCCCAGATCATCACGCCGCAGGTGATCCCCAGTACGCCCATCATCGCCTCTCTGCGCGAGCGGCTGATGGCCGTTTGTGAGACAAAGAAAAAATCCGGCCCCGGGCTCATTAGCGCAATGATATGCACCAGCGCCACGGTGAGGAAAAGCATCAGCATAGTTAACTCGCAGGAAAATAATGAAGAGGATAACTATTCTGGCACTTTTATAGCCAGCTGACTACTCATCGTCGCCATCGACATGCGACCGGATCAGCGCCATAAACGGCTTGCCGAAACGCTCGAGTTTACGTGTCCCTACGCCGTTGACGCTGAGCATTTCGCCAGCGGTTAGCGGCGACTGCTCCGCCATCTCAATCAGCGTCGCGTCGTTGAAGACCACGTACGGGGGAATGTTTTCTTCATCGGCAATCGCTTTACGTAACTTGCGCAGCTTGGCAAACAGCTTACGATCGTAATTACCGCCGAAGGATTTCTGCATCGCCTTCGGCTTCAGCGCCACGATACGCGGTACGGCAAGCTGCAGCGGAAGGTCGCCGCGCAGCACCGGGCGTGCGGCTTCGGTCAGCTGCAGCGCGGAGTGCTGGGCGATATTCTGCGTCACCAGCCCAAGGTGAATCAGTTGGCGGATCACGCTCACCCAGTGCTCGTGACTCTGTTCCCGGCCGATGCCGTATACCGGGAGCTTATCGTGGCCCATCTCGCGGATGCGCTGATTGTTGGCGCCACGCAGGACTTCCACCACGTAACCCATCCCGAAGCGCTGGTTAACCCGATAAATAGTGGAGAGCGCCTTGCGGGCGTCCATTAAGCCATCATACTGCTTCGGCGGATCAAGACAGATATCGCAGTTACCGCACGGCTCCTGGCGTCCTTCGCCAAAGTAGTTCAGCAGCACCAGACGACGACAGGTCTGGGCTTCAGCAAACGCCCCCATCGCGTTCAGCTTATGCCGTTCGATATCCTGCAGCGGTCCGGCGGGCTTCTCTTCCAGACAGCGGCGCAGCCACGCCATGTCCGCCGGATCGTAAAACAGCATCGCTTCCGCCGGCAGGCCGTCACGCCCGGCGCGGCCGGTCTCCTGATAGTAGGATTCAATATTGCGCGGGATATCAAAATGCACCACAAAGCGGACGTTCGGCTTGTTGATGCCCATCCCAAAGGCCACTGTCGCCACCACAATCTGCAGATCGTCGCGCTGGAATTTCTCCTGCACGTCGGCGCGCACGTCGTTTTCCAGGCCGGCATGGTAAGCCGCCGCGCTGATGCCGCGGCTCTGCAGACGCGCGGCGGTATCTTCCACTTTCGAACGGCTGTTGCAGTAGATAATGCCCGATTTGCCTCGCTGATCCTGGACGTAGCGCATCAGCTGGTCGAGCGGCTTGAATTTCTCCATCAGCATATAGCGGATGTTCGGCCGGTCGAAGCTGCTGACCTGAATCAGCGGATCGTTAAGTCCCAGCAGACGGACGATATCGCGGCGGGTGGTGTCATCGGCGGTGGCGGTCAACGCCATAAACGGGATCTGCGGCATCCGCTGACGCAGCTGGCCCAGCGCGGCATATTCCGGGCGGAAGTCATGGCCCCACTGAGAGATGCAGTGCGCTTCGTCCACCGCCAGCATCGCCAGATTCCAGTTCGCCAGATGCTCAAGGAAGTTGTCGAGCATCAACCGTTCCGGGGCGATATACAGCAGACGAACCTGCCCGCTGCGGCAGCCGGCCATCACGTCCTGCTGCTGTTCGCGGCTTTGCGTCGAGTTCAGACAGGCCGCCGCCACGCCGTTGGCCAGCAGTTGATCGACCTGATCTTTCATCAGCGAGATCAGCGGCGAGACCACGACCGTCAGGCCGCCCATGACCAGCGCCGGTACCTGATAACACAGCGACTTGCCGCCACCGGTCGGCATAACCACCAGGCAGTCACGGCCCTCGAGCACCGTCTCGATAATCGTCTCCTGGCCAGGACGGAACTGCTGGTAGCCGAAGGTCTCTTGTAAAACCTGCTTAGCCAGCGATTCCTGATTTAATACTTCCGCCTGTGCCACGTTGACCCCATTTGCCTGAAAAGAAAACAGGCGCTATTTTCAGCGCCTGCGAGCCAGAGTGCAACGATTAAAACAGATCGTTAAGCATTAGCCCGACGCCGACGCGCGTTTGATTAAAGTTGTAGTCGATAAGCGATTCGCCGTAGCCGCTGTAGATCTGGGTGTAAGCGCGAACATGTTTGGTGATGGGATAGCTCACCCCAAGTTCCGCCCCGCCGTAGCCAGTATTCCAGTTGTATTGCCCCTGCGCGCTAAGGATCGCCTCGCCCAGCTGGTAGCCCACCTTCAGGCGGTAATAACCCATATATTTGGTGATGTCCGGGTTATCATCGGTGCTGCCCACCACATACCAGGGTTTCACTTCCACCAGCCAGTTGCCATTTTGCGCCATCAGGCGGGCATAAAGCCGGTTCCAGCTGCGCGAGGTGGGATCGGAACGGCCATTCGAGTCGTGGTTATATCCCATTTCGATATCGCGCAACGTCCAGCCGGCAAACTGATAGTCGGTCGCAAAGCCAAGAAACAGCTGGGGTTCGTAGTTGGTTTCGCGAAACGGCGCCGACTCTTTGCTGTTGGAGAGCTGCCACCAGGATTTCTGGGTATAGGACGCGCCGAGCAGCGAATTATCCCCCAGGATGCCGCGCCACAGCGGGAAGGCGAGGCTCAGCTGAAACTTCACTTCATCTTTACGGGCATTTTCGGCCCAGTCATAGCTGCGAATCGCCTCTTTATTGAGATCGCTGGTCCACGTGTAGAGCAGATAGTTGCTTTCATAAGGGTAGAGCAGAAAAGGATTATCATGATCCTGTAGCAGGTTGGCGATAATACTGCCGCGCACTGCTGGTTTGTCGTGTACCGACGCATCCTGCGCCATAACACCAGCCGGTAGCGCGCACAGCGCCGCCAGGCAGGCCAAAGAGATACGCATGCTGGTCTCCTGATAAATAGTTTTTATTTTTGTTTAACCTGAAGACATTCTACCTGTTTATTAATCCCCTGCCCCCTAATCCACTCCGAAAGTGGAAATCAATATTTTAGAAGCATAAAATCAACATTTTATTAACGAATGGAACCGGTGTTATGTCCGAACTTACTGCCGAAGCAGCTCTGAAACTGGTGGGGGAGATTTTCGTCTATCACATGCCGTTTAACCGCGCCCTCGGCCTCGAACTGGAGCGCTATGAAAAAGCGTTTGCCCAGCTCAGCTTTAATAATCAGCCGATGATGGTCGGCAACTGGGCGCAAAGCATTCTGCATGGCGGAGTGATCGCCTCCGCGCTGGACGTCGCCGCAGGGCTGGTCTGCGTTGGCAGCACCCTTACCCGCCATGACACTATCAACGAAGAAGAGCTGCGCCAGCGGCTTTCCCGCATGGGAACCATCGACCTGCGCGTGGACTACCTGCGTCCGGGCCGCGGCGAACGTTTTACCGCGACCAGCACCCTGCTGCGCGCCGGCAATAAAGTGGCGGTAGCCCGTGTGGAACTGCATAACGAAGCGCAGGTATATATTGCCAGCGCAACAGCGACCTATATGGTGGGTTGATTGGCCAAAATCGAGTAACATCACTCTCTTTGGCAATGGATTTTACCGATGGATGCGAAACAGACGCGGTTGGGGATTATTCTGGCCCTCGCCGCCTACTTTATCTGGGGTATCGCGCCGGCGTACTTCAAACTTATCTACTATGTTCCCGCCGATGAAATTCTGACCCATCGCGTGATCTGGTCTTTCTTCTTCATGGTGGCGCTCATCAGCGTCAGCCGCCAGTGGCCGCAGGTGAAAAAGCTGCTGAAGACGCCGCGCAAGATCTTCCTGCTGGCGCTCTCTGCGGTGCTGGTCGGCGGCAACTGGCTGCTGTTCATCTGGGCGGTGAATAACCACCATATGCTGGAAGCCAGTCTCGGCTACTTTATCAACCCGCTGGTGAATATTCTGTTAGGGATGATTTTCCTTGGCGAACGTTTCCGTCGCCTGCAGTGGCTGGCGATGATCCTCGCCTTTTGCGGCGTGCTGGTGCAGCTCTGGACCTTTGGTTCGCTGCCGATTATCGGCCTGGGGCTGGCCTTCAGCTTTGCCTTTTATGGTCTGGTGCGCAAGAAAATCGCTGTCGATGCGCAGACCGGCATGCTGGTGGAAACGCTGTGGCTGTTGCCGGTGGCGGCGATTTGGCTGTTCGGCATCACCGACAGCCCCACCAGCCATATGGGGCAGAACCCCTGGTCGCTCAATCTGCTGCTGATGGCGGCGGGCGTGGTGACCACCATCCCTCTGCTGTGCTTCACCGGGGCGGCAACGCGTCTGCGGCTCTCCACGCTGGGCTTTTTCCAGTACATCGGCCCAACGCTGATGTTCCTGCTGGCGGTGACGTTCTACGGCGAAGTACCGGGCAAGGATAAAATGGTCACCTTTGGCTTTATCTGGGTGGCGCTGGCGATATTCGTGATGGATGCGGTGTATACGCAAAGACGGGGGCGTCGGAGCCAGTAGATTGCCGGATAGCGTCTATGCCCTATCCGGCTTACAAAAGTCCAGCACCCAGGCCGGATAAGCGAAGCGCATCCAGCACAACAACTACAGCCAGTTTTTACGCTTGAAGTAGAGATACGGCGCCAGGCCGGCCAGCATCATAAAGACGATCGCCCCCGGGTAGCCGAAGCTCCAGTGCAGCTCCGGCATAAATTCAAAGTTCATTCCGTAGCTGGAGGCCACCAGAGTTGGCGGCAGGAACACCACCGACACCACCGAGAAGATCTTAATGATGCGGTTCTGTTCGATATTGATAAAGCCCATCGCCGCCTGCATCAGGAAGTTCACCTTCTGGAACAGCGATTCGTTGTGCGGCAGCAGGGATTCGATATCGCGCAGGATCTCCCGCGCCTGCTCCAGCTGGCCCGCCGGCAGGCGCGCCTTACGCACGAGGAAGTTCAGCGCGCGCTGGGTATCCATCAAACAGAGGCGGACCTTCCAGCCGATATCTTCCAGTTCCGCCAGCGTCGACAGCGCTTCGTCGTACTCATCGCCCTGGTGGCCTTCCATAATCACGCGGCTCAGCTTTTCCAGGTCGCTGTAGATGTTTTCTATCTCATCCGCCAGCTGTTCGATTTTGGTCTCGAACAGATCTAACAACAGCTCGTAAGCGTTGCCGTCCACCAGCGTCTGGTTACGCACGCGCATGCGGTAGAGGCGAAAAGCCGGCAGTTCACGCTCGCGCAGCGTAAACAGGCGCCCTTCGCGGATAGTAAACGCCACGGTAGAGTTACCCGCGTGATCGTCGGCATCTTCGAAAAAGAAGAAGGAGTGGATATGTAACCCGTCTTCATCTTCAAAGAAACGTGCGGAGGCTTCGATATCTTCCAGTTCCGGGCGCGTCGCCAGGTTCTGACCCAGTTCCGTCTGCACGCGGCTTCGCTCGTCATCGTCAGGCTCGACCAGATCGACCCACACCGAGCTGGCGAGGTGCTTGATCTCATCGGCTTCCAGGCGCGTTAAACGATTGTTTTCCAGTTGAAATGCGCTCAGCATGACCGGGACTCCCAATGCAAAAAAATTATCGGACAGTTCGGTGGGCACACAGAAACAAATTGGGTTTCAGACCATTAAGCCTGACTCAGCGCGACGGGAATGGGGCAGGTCGCTGACAACCGCTAAGGCTATCAGCATAAGAGGATAGCCTTAGGAGTTGTTCCTGAATGACAGGAAGTTGAGCCAGCATCTACTGGGTGTGTCCAAGGCGAATGTCCTCTTAGCGTAATCGTGCGCGCATGTTACGCCAGCGCAAAATCGGCGTCAACACGCAACGGAACGCGAAAGCGCAAATCAGGCGCCTTAACGTATAAAGGTAGCAGAATATTACAAAATAATGATATTTTTCTTAAAGTTACACTTCCTCGAGCCGGGCGTAAGCCGCTACCAGCCATTTGATCCCCTGACCCTGAAAAGCCACCTGTAGCCGGCTGTGCTCGCCGCTGCCTTCGAGGTTGACGATGGTGCCTTCGCCAAACTTCGGATGTCGTACGCGCTGGCCTAATTTGTAGCCGGTATCGCTCTCGGCAATCGGCGCGCCCAGTCGCTGATGGTTTACCGGGCGGCTTACCGTGGCCCGCAGACGCACCTCTTCTACGCACTCCTGCGGCAGTTCTCCAATAAAGCGCGACGGGCGATGGTAAACCTCTTTGCCGTACAGACGGCGGGTTTCCGCGTAGGTCAGCGTCAGCTTCTGCATGGCGCGCGTCACGCCAACGTAGGCCAGACGACGCTCTTCTTCCAGGCGGCCGCCTTCATCAAGGGCCATCTGGCTCGGGAACATCCCCTCTTCGACGCCGACGATGAACACCTGCGGGAACTCCAGCCCTTTCGCCGAGTGCAGGGTCATCAGTTGAACCGCATCCTGCCAGGTGTCCGCCTGCCCTTCGCCCGCTTCCAGCGCGGCGTGGGAGAGGAACGCCTGCAGCGGCATCAGATCTTCATCTTCTTCGTTGTAGCTGAACTGGCGCGTCGCCGTCACCAGCTCCTCTAAGTTTTCAATACGGGTCTGGCCCTTCTCGCCTTTCTCCTGCTCGTACATCGCGCGCAGCCCGGAGTCTTTAATCACCCGATCGGTCTGGACGTGCAGCGGCATATCGGTGGTCTCCTGCGCCAGCGCGTCAATCAGCTCCATAAAGCGCTGCAAGGCGCTGGCGGCGCGACCGGCCAGCGCTTTATCTTTCAGCAGCTCGCGGCTGGCCTGCCACAGCGTCAGCTGACGATCGCGCGACGTCTGGCGCACCACATCCAGCGTGCGGTCGCCGATGCCGCGGGTCGGCGTATTGACTACGCGCTCAAACGCCGCATCGTCGTTACGGTTGGCGATCAGACGCAGGTACGAGAGCGCATCTTTGATTTCCTGGCGCTCGAAGAAGCGCATGCCGCCATAGATGCGGTACGGCATGCTGGCCTGCAGAAGCGCCTCTTCCAGCACGCGCGACTGGGCGTTGCTGCGATAGAGGATGGCGCACTGCTCCAGCGCCCCGCCGTTCTCCTGCCAGGTTTTTATCCGGTTCACCACGAAGCGTGCTTCGTCGAGATCGTTGAAAGCGCAGTACAGCGAGATCGGCTCGCCGTCGGCGCCGTCGGTCCAAAGCTTCTTGCCCAGGCGACCGTTGTTGTTTTCAATCAGGGCGTTGGCGGCGCTGAGGATGTTGCTGGTCGAGCGATAGTTCTGCTCAAGGCGGATGGTTTCCGCACCGGGAAAATCGTTAAGGAAGCGCTGAATGTTCTCGACCTGCGCGCCGCGCCAGCCGTAAATCGACTGATCGTCATCGCCGACGATCATCACCTTGCCGGTATCGCCCGCCAGCAGGCGGATCCAGGCGTATTGAATGTTGTTGGTATCCTGGAATTCGTCGACGAGGATGTTGGTGAAACGCTCGCGGTAGTGCTGGAGGATATGCGGCTTATTCAGCCACAGCTCGTGGGCGCGCAGCAGCAGTTCGGCGAAGTCCACCAGCCCGGCGCGATCGCAGGCTTCCTGATAGGCCTGATAGACCTTCTGCCAGGTCTGCTCGACCGGATTGCCGTAGCTCTGAATATGATGCGGACGCAGCCCTTCATCTTTCTGGCTGTTGATGTACCACATCGCCTGACGCGGCGGCCACTGCTTCTCATCGAGGTTCATCGCCTTAATCAGACGCTTCAGCAGGCGCAACTGGTCTTCGCTATCAAGGATTTGGAAATCCTGCGGCAGGTTGGCGTCCAGATGGTGCGCGCGCAGCAGGCGGTGGGCCAGGCCGTGGAAGGTGCCCACCCACATGCCGCCCTGGGTGGTGCCCATCAGCTGGCCGATACGATGGCGCATCTCTGCCGCCGCTTTGTTGGTAAAGGTCACCGCCATAATAGAATACGGCGAGCAGTTCTCTACGCTCAGCAGCCAGGCGATACGGTGCACCAGAACGCGCGTCTTACCACTGCCCGCCCCTGCCAGCACCAGCATGTTGGTGCGCGAGGCCGCTACGGCTTCACGCTGTTTGTCATTAAGGCTGTCGAGCAGGTAAGAAACGTCCATTGGCACCGCCGGAAGAGAAGGGGTTCCACGAACCCCTGTTAATATATACAGAGTGACTGGTGATTATATCAGCGAGGTCAGAGATGCCAACCGTGAAATTTCAATATGCGGCAGCAGGCGGCTGTCCGCGGTGTGCATCAGGTCCGCGCCTTGCGGTTTGATCCAGCAGGCCTGCATGCCACAGCGCAGCGATCCGGCGACGTCAGTGGTCAGGTCATCGCCGACGTGCAGAATATGCCCGAGTGGTAAGTTCAGGCGCTCCGCCGCCAGATGGTACATGTCGGCAAACGGCTTGGAGCGGCCATCCGGCCCGGCGCGCAGCACAAAGCGGAAATAGTCGCTCAGGCCGAACAGCTCTGGTCGGGCGTTGCCGTTGGTAATCGCCACCAGCGGCCACTTCTCCGCCAGCTTCGCCAGCGTATCGTGGGTCTCCTGCGGGACATCGACGCGGCTACGCCAGTGGGCGAAGTGTTCCATCGCCGCATCGGCCCCCGCTTTCGCCGCGTCGGCGGAGAGGCCGGCGTTACGCATGCCTAACTCCAGCGCACGGTGGCGCCAGACGGTCACGTCGTGATAGATCTCAGGCTCGGATGCCAGCAGCGTCTGGCGCAGCTGATTAAGCTCATGGGCGTCGAACTGGCTGAGCGACGGATGGTAGCTGCGCACAAAAGCCAGCGACTCGTGCATCGTCCGGTCAATTACCGGGCGGTTATCATAAAGGGTATCGTCCAGGTCAAACGTCAGCGCGGAAATCTGGCCCAGAGGTCGGTAAAAACGCATTATTTCCCCCGTTTTGCGCGCGGATGCGCGGCATCGTACACCGAGGCAAGGTGTTGAAAGTCGAGATGGGTATAAATTTGGGTGGTGGAGAGGTTAGCATGACCCAACAGCTCCTGCACACCGCGCAGATCGCCGCTGGACTCCAGCATATGAGTGGCAAAGGAGTGGCGAAGCTTGTGCGGATGCACATGGCTGTTCAGCCCCTGCTTAATGCCCCACTCGGCGAACCGCTTCTGTACGTTGCGCGCCGAAATGCGCTTGCCCAGTTTCGACAAAAACAGCGCGTCGTCGTCGGTACCGAACAGGCCGCGTAAATCCAGCCAGTGCTCAATCCACATCACGGCGTTGCGACCGATCGGCAAACGGCGCTCTTTGCTGCCTTTGCCCATCACCCAGACCTCGCCGCTTTCGAGATCGAGATGTTTGATATCAAGGTTGACCAGCTCGGACAAACGCAGCCCCGCGCCGTACATCACCTCCAGCATCGCCCGGTCGCGCACCGCCAGCGGATCGTTGAGATCGATATCCAGCAGCCGATTGACGTCATCGACATCGATATTTTTCGGCAGGTGACGGGGAATTTTCGGCGCGGCGATCCCTTTCGCCGGGTTGGCGCTGAGCTCGCCCTGGCCGACCAGCCAGTCGAAGAAACTGCGCAGCGCCGACAGGCGAAGCGCCAGGCTCGCCGGGCCTAACCCCGCGCGGCGACTGCGCACCGCAAAGCTTCGCACCTGAGCGGCATCGCACTGCGACCAGCTTTTCAGACCCGCCTCATCCGCCAGGGCGATCAGCGCGTCCAGCTGTCGCTGGTAATTCAGTAACGTGATCGGGCTGAGCTGGCGTTCAACGCCCAGGTGGCGCAGAAAGCGGGAGACGGCGGAGAAGAGAGGAGAATCGGTCATGCGCGTTCAATCCAGCGCTCCAGCAGGCCGGGCAGCATCTGGGCAATCTCCTGCAGCAGCTGCGTCCCCTGTCCTGGCTGATAATGCTGCGCATCGCGGCTGCTAAAGAGCATCACGCCGGGGGCATTATCGCCGCCCAGCAGCGACATCGCCACTGACCCAATGGCTTTCGCCTCCGGCAGCACCACCAGCAGCTCCGGACCGTTGAGCGGCCCAAGGTAGTGGCGCGCCTGGCCCAGACGTTGAATACGGATCGGCTCAAACGCCTGCCGGCTTAACGCCAGATGGGTAAACTTCGAAGGCGCGCCGAGGCGCCAGCTGTCAGGGAACAGGCGCACCGTGGCGCCCGCCAGCCCCAGCTCGCGCGCCCAGCGGTGAAGGCGGTTGAGCATATCGTCGAGGCTCTCCGCCGCCGCCAGCCGCGTTTGCAGCTGCAGCAGGCGCTGGAACAGGCTTTCATTGGCGACCGCCTGCTCCATCAGCAGCGACATATTCTCTTCCAGCACATGAATATGGTTACGCGCCCGCATCATATGCCACTCCACCAGCGAAATCGTACCGCGTACCGGATGCGGGACGCGGAGGTGTTCGACCTGGGCGGCATTACGAATAAAAAATTCAGGATGTTGCAACAGATAGTCCACCACGGCGCGATCGTTCAATGCGCTGGCGACCTCCTGTTGTTCTTCCCCGATTGGTTTCATAAATGAATAAATCCATCATAGACATGGGCCGCCGGGCCGGTCATAAACAGCGGCTGGCCCGGGCCTTTCCAGGCGATATCAAGACGACCGCCGGGTAATTCCACACGTACCGTTTCAGCGAGCAGCCCCTGCTGGATCCCCACCGCCACCGCGGCGCAGGCGCCGCTGCCGCAGGCCTGAGTTTCCCCTGCGCCGCGTTCGTAGACGCGCAGACGGATATGGGACCGGCCGACCACCTGCATAAAGCCGATATTGGCGCGCTCCGGAAAACGCTCATGGCTTTCCATTACCGGGCCGAGGGTTTCCACCGCCGCCGTATCCACATCATCCACCTGGATAACGCAGTGCGGGTTCCCCATGGATACCACGCCGCACAATACTGTCTGCTCGGCGGCACGCATGATATAGGTCTTTTCCGCTTTGTTGGCGCGGAACGGCACCTGGGAGGGCTCGAAGTTGGGCTCGCCCATGTTCACCCGCACCAGATCGTCTTCCGTTACGCTTAATACCATACGGCCGTTGGCCGTACTCACGCGAATGTCACGTTTATTGGTCAGGCCTTTCAGCCGGACGAAGCGTGCGAAACAGCGCGCGCCGTTGCCGCACTGCGACACTTCGCTGCCGTCGGCATTAAAGATCCGGTAATGGAAATCCAGATCCGGATCGTAGGGCGGCTCCACCACTAACAGCTGATCGAACCCGACGCCAAGGTGGCGATCCGCCAGGCGGCGAATCAGCTCCGGCGAGAAAAAAACATTCTGCGTTACCGCGTCAACGACCATAAAATCGTTGCCAAGGCCATGCATTTTAGAGAACTGCATCATCTACTCCAGTTGCGCGGAACAGAACGTTATCGTTAGTAATTGACCTGGCTCGGACCACCGGTATCGCCACGATCGTTACGATCCGGCGTTGAGCTCTGAATGCCCGGGTTAACCGGTTTGGTCGGCGGCGGCGCAGTTTTGTCAGCCGGCGGGAAATAGAGAGGCCCTTTCAGACCGCAGCCGGTCAGGCTGAAGATCGCAAACAAAACGGCAAGCGTAGGAAAAACGTTTTTCATTGATAGTTGCCCGTGATTCATTCTTTCTGCTTTCTATCATCGCAGGAGAAGGCGTAAAAGCAAGCCTTTAGCATCTGACTGCGCGCGCTTTTGTTTCGCGCTATACTGCCGCCAATCTCAAAAATGCGGGACAGAATCATGAATGACAGTGAATTTCATCGCCTTGCCGACAGCCTGTGGATGACCATCGAAGAACGCCTGGACGACTGGGACGGCGATAGCGACATCGACTGCGAAATCAACGGCGGCGTGCTGACCATCAGCTTTGAAAACGGCAGCAAAATCATTATTAACCGTCAGGAGCCGCTGCACCAGGTATGGCTGGCCGCCAAACAGGGCGGCTACCATTTCGATCTCAAAGGCGACGAGTGGATCTGCGATCGCAGCGGCGAGACCTTCTGGGATCTGCTGGAGCAGGCGGCAAGTCAGCAGGCCGGTGAGACGGTGAGATTCCGTTAATGACGTGTTTCCCGGATGGCGGCGCATCGCGCCTTATCCGGGCTACCCGACGTCTTAGAACCGTAGCCCTGCTAAGCGCAGCGCAAGCAGGGAATATCTCCGGATAGCGGCTCACGACTTATCCGGGCCAAATCTACGAGTAGCGCTGCTGCAGCACCGGCGAGGCGGTAACGTCCTGGCTGGTGGGTATCGCGGCGGCAATCGCCTGAGTGCGGAAAGGGATCACCTGGGTGCGCCCGTCCACCTCGACAATCTGATAGAACTGCGGCAGGTTGAAGTTGATAAAGCTGGAGCCGTAGGTAAAACGATCGTGCGATGACGAATAGAAGCGGCTGACGTCGCGCACCAGCTCCTCTTTGCTGCCCTCGCAGTGGTGATACACCTCAGCGCGGTTGCTCTCATCGAGAATATAGATGTTAAAGCCGCTGTCGTTGTTATCCGCGTCTTCAAAGAAGAACTGAATAATCCCTTCGCTGGCGAAGCCGTCCACAACCGCCGGCAGCTTAACGTGATTGGTTTCCACCTGCACCGACAGGCCGTGAAGCTTGTTGTGCGAGATAGCGCCGTAGAATTCAATGGCGTTTTCCAGCTTCTGCACCGAAACATTGAGACGCTCGAAGAACAGCCCCCAGGTCTGGCCGGAGACGCGCAGCGCTTTAAAGCGCCCGGTATCCTGGCGGGTACTGGAGAGACGCAGTTCGATGCACTCGGAGATCATCTGCTGTACGCGGGTACGGATCAGGCCGCGCAGATGTTGGCTATAGCAGAACACCTCCACGCTGTCCGGCGGCGCGGCGTCCTGATGCATTTTACCGAGGATCGTTTTCAGCGCTTCGATCATCGCCTGCTCGCCGTTGAAATGCAGGGTACGCACTTCGTTCCACGAGTTGCGATACAGCAGGTCGACGCTGCCGATCAGGCATTTTTGCTCTTCGCCGAAGCTGAAAACATCAAGCTTACGGAAATCAAAGTGCACCACCTGATTGCGGAAGGCCGCCGTCGGGTCATATTCGAGGTTGACGATAATCGCCAGGTGGCGAATTTCGCACGGGCTGTATAGCGCTTTTGGCGTCGGCGCCGGCAGGCGCAGCGGGAAGTGGTGCGACACGTCGGCCACCATCTCCTGCAGCTTCGCCAGATCGACGATGCCGTTGCCCTTAATAAACAGGCGGGTGCGTGAGGTCAGCAGGCCGTTAAACCAGGCCCAGGCCACCAGCTTATTAAGATAACGGTTATATTCCAGCGGCTGATGGCTGATGATCGATTCCATATCCGGCGCGCGGTTGTACAGATACCAACCGGTACGGTTGGCGCGACCCGGCGGCACGTGGATAAAGGTCAGATTCGGTTCCGACAGGTCCGGCGAAATTTGCGGGTTCACCAGCGTCACTTTGCCCGGCAGCGCTTCAAAAGCCGCATACAGCTTACGCGTCAGCACGCCAATATCCTGCGGACTGGCGGAGACGCTGAGGTTATTGCGCCGCGCGAAGCGGATCAGATTACGATAGCTCTGCATCATCGCATCGAGCAGTTCGTTGTGCGCCTTGCGCACTTCATCAATTTTCCAGTTCGCGCGGTTGTCGAGCATCATCAGACGCTTTTCATCCCAGCCCCACGCGTTGACCAGCTGGCTGACGACTTCGCGACGCCAGCCAACGCAGGCGCGTTCGCGGCTGAGTTTTTCACACACTTTCAGATAGAAGCAGCGGCGCACCAGGTCGAGACGGGTTTCATCTTCGATGGCCTGCAGGTAGGTGGTGACGCGCTCCAGCATCATGCAGTACGGGTCGAGGCCGAAGGAGACGATCTCGCCATCGTGCAGGCGCTGTTTGATATCTTTCGCCAGCAGGCGGTTATTGGGGTATTCCCAGGAATAGGCTTCCAGCAGCAGCGTTTTCAGCACCGCTTTATAGGGGGAGTCGATACTCTTATACAGCTGCCACAGGCTGGCGCCGAAGTACTCTTCCGCCGACAGCGAACTGAGGCCGCCGAGATCGAGCCACTCGTTTGGCGTCAGCACGCCCTGGGCATACAGCCCCATGACGTAATCGTCGTAATGCTCTTCTTCATCGCACGGCACCATATTCCACAGAATACGCTTGCCGGCGAGACGGACCGCGGTGCGGTAGAACTCATCGAGCAGTAAAATATGCTGGGTCGAACCGCAGTCTTCGCCGCCGAGGCTGCCGCTTTCGTTATGGCGGAAACGGTTTTCGTCGATCAGGAAGAAGCTGACTTCCACACCGAGCGAGGCCGCCCAGCTCTCAAGCAGGCTGCATTTTCGCTGCAGCAGCTGGCGCTCTTCGCTATCCAGCCAGGCCTGGTGACATACCCAGATATCCAGATCGGAAGAACAGCTCTGGCCGACGGAGGAGGTACTGCCCATCGAGTAGACGCCGGTGATCGGCAGCTCGCCTTTCGGCGGCTCCTGGGTCTGCATGCCGCGATGCAGTTCCAGTTCTTCAAGATAGTGGCGTTGGGTTTCATCAGGCGTGTAGAGGCAAATGCCACGGGGAACGTTACCGTCAAGGTAACCCGGCATCAGCGGGTGATGATAATGTAATAACGTTGGCAGTAGACTGTAAACCTGCTGGAAAGCGGGTCCCATGGCAGCAAGCGCGCGATCCACGCGCAGTTGGTTGATGGCATCCAGTCTCTGTTTCAGTGTCTCAATATAGAGGTACAAGACATATCGCCTGATGTTCAAAAACCCGAGGTACAATAGTACGGAGGATTTCAGTATTTCAACAAAAACCGTCACCATTCGTCGTCGGTGTGGTTGTGAAGAGCAGCGGACAGACAAATGGTTTAAAACGTGATCAATTTAACACCTTGCTCATTGACCGTAAAGAAAGATGCGCTACATACAAGTGTAGCACCGTTTATTACCTGTAAATTCCTCACTACGCCTCCGGCAACCGCCCACGCGCATGAAAGGTTAAAAAAGAGTGGGCCGGAGCTATCTCCCACATAAACCGTGAAAACTAACATCCGTAAGACAACAATGTTAGGATGGTTAGTGGTCGACAATGACGGTAACAAGCATGTTAGACAAAGTTTTGAAAATTGCCACACGGCAAAGCCCGCTTGCGCTATGGCAGGCGCAATATGTTAAAGCGCGCCTGGAACAAGCGCATCCCGGACTGAAGGTCGAGCTGGTGCCGATGGTCACTCGCGGGGATGTCATTCTTGATACTCCCCTGGCAAAGGTGGGTGGCAAGGGCTTATTTGTGAAAGAGTTAGAGCTTGCCATGCTCGAAGGGCGCGCCGATATCGCCGTTCATTCGATGAAAGATGTGCCGGTGGAATTCCCGGAGGGGCTGGGGCTGGTGACTATCTGCGAGCGCGACGATCCGCGCGACGCGTTTGTCTCCAATCGCTATGCCTCGATTGATGAACTCCCGGCCGGCAGCGTCGTTGGCACGTCAAGTTTACGCCGTCAGTGCCAGCTGGCCGCCACCCGTCCGGATCTGGTGATCCGCTCTCTGCGCGGTAATGTCGGTACCCGACTGAGTAAGCTGGATAACGGCGAGTATGACGCCATCATCCTCGCCGCCGCCGGCCTGAAGCGCCTGCAGCTCGAGGCGCGAATTCGCCAGCCGCTGTCGCCTGAGCAATCTCTGCCGGCGGTCGGCCAGGGCGCGGTGGGCATCGAATGCCGTCTCGACGATGCATGGACCCAGGGGCTGTTAGCGCCTCTCAACCATACGGAAACGGCAGTGCGCGTGCGCGCCGAGCGGGCGATGAACACGCGTCTCGAAGGCGGCTGCCAGGTGCCGATTGGTAGCTATGCGGAACTGAAAGACGGTGAATTGTGGCTGCGGGCGCTGGTTGGCGCCCCGGATGGTTCGCAGATGGTACGCGGCGAACGGCGCGGGCCAGCAGAGCAGGCCGAAGCGCTTGGCATCTCGCTGGCGGAAGAGCTCCTGGATAACGGCGCCCGCGATATTCTCGCGGCAGTTTATGATGGAGAAGCCCCACGATGAGCATCCTGGTCACTCGTCCACTACCGCAAGGAGAAGCGCTGGTCAGCCGTCTGCGGGCCATGGGACGCGTGGCCTGGAGCTTTCCGCTGATAGAATTTACGCCCGGTCGGGAGCTTCCCGCGCTGGGCGACGCGCTTGCCCGCCTGGGGCCTGACGATCTGCTGTTCGCGCTGTCCCAGCATGCGGTGGAGTTCGCCCATGCCCGTCTGCAGCAACAGGGTATGCCCTGGCCCACTTCCCCGCGTTATTTTGCCATTGGCCGCACGACGGCGCTGGCCCTGCATACGGTCAGCGGGCAGCACATCCATTACCCGTTAGATCGGGAAATTAGCGAAGTCTTGCTACAATTACCTGAATTACAAAACATTGCCGGGAAGAATGCGCTGATCTTACGCGGCAATGGTGGGCGGGAACTCTTAGGCGCGACGCTGACCGAGCGCGGCGCCAGGGTCACATTTTGTGAATGTTATCAACGTAGTGCAAAGCATTACGATGGCGCAGAAGAAGCGATGCGCTGGCAATCTCGCGGGGTCACCACGCTGGTGGTCACCAGCGGCGAGATGCTGCAGCAGCTATGGTCGTTAATACCGCAATGGTATCGCGAACGGTGGCTCCTGCACTGCCGCGTTGTCGTTGTCAGCGAACGTCTGGCCCTTCAGGCCCGGGAGCTGGGCTGGCAGGAGATTCAGGTTGCCGATAGCGCCGACAACGATGCGCTGCTACGCGCATTACAATAACTCTCAACATTGGAAGCCATAATGACGGAACAACAAAATCAATCCGCCGTGGTTGAAGAGACCAGGGAGGCCGTGGAGACCACACCACAGCCAGAGAACACTGATAAGAAGAAGGCTGGCAACAAAACCAGCCTGGCGCTCAGCGCGATCGCTATCGCCATTGCGATAGCCGCCGGTATCGGCCTGTATGGCCTGAACAAACAGCAGGCCTCGCGTCAAAACGAAACCACCTCTGAATTATCAAGCCAGGTCGCGGCGCTGCAAAAAGCGCAGGAGAGCCAAAAAAGCGAACTGGAAGGCATTATCAAACAGCAGGCCGAGCAGCTAAACGAAGCCAAACATCAGCAGGAGACGCTGGCCAAACAGCTGGACGAAGTCCAGCAAAAAGTGGCGATCATTTCCGGTAGCGACGCCAAAACCTGGCTGCTGGCCCAGGCCGACTTCCTCGTCAAGCTGGCGGGACGTAAGCTGTGGAGCGATCAGGATGTCACCACCGCCGCCGCGCTGCTGAAAAGCGCCGACGCCAGCCTCGCCGACATGAATGACCCAAGCCTGATCGGCGCCCGCCGGGCGATCACCGACGATATCGCCACCCTCTCCGCGGTGAACCAGGTCGACTACGACGGCATGATCCTCAAGGTTAATCAGCTGGCGAACCAAATCGATAACCTGCGGCTGGCGGATAATAACGATGACGATTCGCCGATGGATTCTGATAGCGATGAGCTCTCCAGCTCCATCAGCGAATGGCGCGTCAATCTGCAGAAAAGCTGGCAGAATTTTATGGACAGTTTTATCACCGTGCGCCGCCGCGATGAAACGGCGGTCCCGCTGCTGGCGCCGAATCAGGATATCTATCTGCGGGAAAATATTCGCTCTCGCCTGCTGGTCGCCGCGCAGGCAGTGCCGCGCCATCAGGAAGAGACCTGGAAACAGTCGCTGGATAACGTCTCGACCTGGGTACGCGCCTATTACGATACCGATGACGCCACCACTAAAGCCTTCCTTGAAGAGGTGGATAAGCTCAGTCAGCAAAGCATTACCATGACGGTGCCGGAAACGCTGCAGAGCCAGGCGTTGCTGGAAAAACTGATGCAGACCCGGGTGCGTAATCTGATGGCGCAGCCTGCCGTTTCTGCAGGCGGCGCGCCCTCGCCTGCACCTGCAGCACCGGCCGCCCCCGCTGCGCCGCAAGGAGAGTAACGCATGCTGAAAATTCTTTTACTCTTCGCACTGTTGATCGCCGGGATCGTGCTTGGCCCGATGATCGCCGGGCATCAGGGCTACGTCCTGATCCAGACCGATAATTACAATATCGAGACCAGCGTGACCGGGCTGGTGATCATCCTGATCCTCGCCATGGTGGTGCTGTTCGCCATTGAATGGCTGCTGCGCCGCATTTTCCGCACCGGGGCGCATACGCGCGGCTGGTTTGTCGGCCGTAAACGCCGTCGCGCGCGTAAGCAAACCGAGCAGGCGCTGCTTAAGCTGGCGGAAGGTGATTACCAGCAGGTTGAGAAGCTGATGGCGAAAAACGCCGATCACGCCGAACAGCCGGTGGTGAACTATCTGCTGGCGGCGGAAGCGGCCCAGCAGCGCGGCGATGAAGCGCGGGCTAACCAGCATCTGGAGCGCGCCACCGACCTGGCGGGCGATGACCTGATCCCGGTGGAAATCACCCGCGTTCGCCTGCAGCTGGCGCGCAATGAAAATCACGCCGCGCGCCATGGCATCGATAAGCTACTGGAAATCACCCCGCGTCATCCGGAAGTGCTGCGCCTCGCCGAACAGGCTTATACCCGTACCGGCGCCTGGCAGTCGCTGCTGGATATCATTCCGTCGATGGCGAAAGCTAACGTCGGCGATGAAGAGCACCGCGCCGCGCTGGAACAGCTGGCATGGGTTGGCCTGATGGACAAAGCGCTGGCCGACGGCGGCAGCGAGGGGCTGCGCGAATGGTGGCGCAACCAGAGCCGTAAAACGCGGGCGCTGGTACCGCTGCAGGTGGCGATGGCCGAGCGCCTCATCGAGAGCGACGATCACGATACCGCGCAGCAAATTATTATTGATGGTCTGAAGAAACAGTATGACGACCGTCTGGTGATGCCGATCCCGCGCCTGAAGACCAATAACCCGAAACAGCTGGAGAAAGTACTGCGCCAGCAGATCAAAGCCGTTGGCGACCGTCCGCTGCTGTGGAGCACCCTGGGCCAGTCGCTGATGCGGCACGGCGAATGGCAGGAGGCCAGCATCGCCTTCCGCGCCGCGCTTAAGCAGCGTCCGGATGCCTTTGATTACGCCTGGCTGGCGGATGCTCTGGATCGCCTCCATCAACCGGAGGAAGCGGCCACCATGCGCCGCGATGGTCTGCTGCTGACGTTGCAGAATAACCCTCAGCAATAACCTCACCTGGCTGTCGCCTCCTGCGGGGCGATAGCCCTTCTCCCCCGCCTTCCCGTTGACGATCCCCCTGAAAGAAAAAAACGCCTGCGCTGAAATCAGGGCAGGCGTTAAAACAGGTCTGTTTGACAACAAATTGGGTGCTTCACTCAACGTAATGTCCATGGTGTTTGATGAGGCATAAATGCGACATCTGTCAGTGGACGATAAGCACCGTAAGAACGGCTCTGCATCATTCCGGAGTTTATGAGGCACAAAGGCGAACATAAGAGATGGAATGAGCATCTACCCGATTATTATCGCACAGGATCCAGGGAAATTGCATCTACCACAGTGATGAATTGAGAGTTTTCCTGACGCGTATTCTTAAGCAAAGAGAAGATTTTTTATCAGCAAGATCAGGGGAATAAGTCATGGCAGGAAGTCACAGAAAACAAAAAACCCCGCCGAAGCGGGGTTCAAAATTGGTCGGCGAGAGAGGATTCGAACCTCCGACCCACTGGTCCCAAACCAGTTGCGCTACCAAGCTGCGCTACTCGCCGAAATACTGCTTTTTGAATTTTTAGTTCAATTCGTTAAAGTCGTGGTGCGAGGGGGGGGACTTGAACCCCCACGTCCGTAAGAACACTAACACCTGAAGCTAGCGCGTCTACCAATTCCGCCACCTTCGCAAATTCACAACTCTATCAAATAATGGGGTGGCTAATGGGATTCGAACCCACGACAACTGGAATCACAATCCAGGGCTCTACCAACTGAGCTATAGCCACCACTGCAAACCTTTTACGCGGTATTAAAACCACCGCAGCTCCAGCACCGGGTTAATGGTGCGCCCGACAGGATTCGAACCTGAGACCTCTGCCTCCGGAGGGCAGCGCTCTATCCAGCTGAGCTACGGGCGCTTAGCGCCGTTGCGGGGTCGGATAATACGGACTTCCTCCCCCGCTGTCTAGTGCCTTTTAAAAGAAAATTATCGTTTGCTCATGCTTTGTTCGTTTTGGCGCTTATTCAGCCGTATTATTGACTTGCCCCTGCCTTCCAAGGCCAAACACCTTATAAATCAGGGTAACGACAGCAAGGAAAATAATGCCGACAAAGAGCGACATCCGGGTTTCATCATTCAGCCCCATCCCGATCAGCACGCAGATCAGGAAAGCCATGGTGAAATAGTTGGCCCACGGAAACAGCAGCGAACGGAACGGATGGCTGGCTATCGCTGCCCGATGTACGCGACGGAAACGCAGCTGACTAATCAGGATCACAAACCAGGGCACCATCCCCGGCAGGACGCTGGCGCTATAGACATAGACAAACACCCGTTGCGGATTAGGAATGATGTAATTCAGGCAGGAGCCTACCAGCAGGATCAGAATAGACAGCGCCACGCCGACGGCCGGAACGCCGTTGCGCGATACCTTACCGATCGCCGCCGGCAGCTGACGGTTCTTCGCCAGGGCGTACAGCATACGTCCGCAGCTGTACATCCCGCTGTTGCAGCCGGAAAGCGCCGCCGTCAGCACCACAAAGTTGATAATCCCCGCCGCGGCGGTAATACCGATTTTGGCAAACGTCAGTACGAACGGGCTGCCGTTGGAGCCGATTTGATCCCATGGGAAGATGGTGACGATAACGAAAATCGCGCCGACGTAGAAAATCAGGATCCGCCACAGCACTTTGCCCACCGCGCTGCGCAGTGTGACCTGCGGATTTTTCGCTTCACCAGCGGTAATGCCGATGAGCTCCACGCCCTGATAGGACGCGACCACGATACACAGCGCCGTCAGGAAGCCCTTCCAGCCGCCGGCAAAGAAGCCGCCATGTTCGGTCAGGTTGCCAAAACCGATGGAGTGGCCGCCGTTGCCAAAGCCGAAGAAAATGACGCCCAGGCCCACGACGATCATCACGATAATGGTGGTCACTTTAATCATGGCGAACCAGAACTCGATTTCACCGTACAGCCGGACCGCCGCGAGGTTAGCCAGCGCCACCAGCCCCACGGCAATTAACGCCGGGATCCACTGCGCCATCTCCGGGAACCAGAACTGCACATAGACGCCGATGGCGGTAATCTCAGAGATGCCCACCGCCATCCACATAAACCAGTACGACCAGGCGGTCAGGTAGCCGAAGAAGGGGCTCATATAGCGATGCGCATACACCGCGAAGGAGCCGGTGACGGGCTCAAGGAACAGCATTTCGCCCATTGAGCGCATAATGAAAAAGACGAACAGGCCAGCGATAATGTACGCCAGCAGCACGGAAGGCCCAGCCCACTTCAGGGTACTGGCCGCCCCCATAAACAACCCCACGCCAATCGTCCCCCCAAGGGCGATCAGTTCAATATGTCGGGCCTCCAGTCCACGCTGGAGCTCCGCTTTTTTCTCAGTCATATATCCTCTTGTGTTTGCCGTATTCCGGGTACTCCCGGTTATTGTTATTAACTGAACTCATAGCCTTGCCGACGCGCAGGTCTCCCCCCGCGCGTATGAAGCCTGCGAATGGTTAATGAATTTTATGGAAATGGCAAATAAAGTATCAGGCGAGTAAAGACATTAAACAGAAAATGGACACAAACTCGCCAGAATGCAGAGGAATATTAGAGTTTATTGGTGTAATGCCAACGTAAATATCGTAGCAGCCGGGCCTGCCTTTTAATCCGGCTCGGCTGGGAAACCAGGCGGTAAAACCACTCCAGCCCCAGATCCTGCCAGAACTTCGGCGCCCGATGAACGTGCCCGGTGAAAACATCGTAAGTGCCGCCGACGCCCATATACAGCGCGTGCGGGTACAGGCGCCGACAGTCGCGCATAAAGATCTCCTGACGCGGGGATCCCATGGCGACGGTGACGATTTTCGCCCCGCTGTCGCGAATGCGTTCGAACAATGCCTGCCGTTGCTCAGGCGCAAAATAGCCGTCCTGGCTGCCGACGATATTCACCTGCCAGCGCTGGCGCAGGCTGGACGCCGTCTGCGCCAGGACTTCAGGTTTACCGCCGACCAAAAACACCGGAGTGCCTTCAGCGCCGGCGCGCTGCATTAACGCTTCCCAGAGATCGGCTCCCGCCACGCGGGACACCTGGGCCTGCGGATATTTTTTACGCAGCGAACGTACCACGCTGATGCCATCCGCATATTTAAACTCCGCCGCCTCAATCAGCGCCCGCACCTCGGGGTTATCCTCTACGGCCAGCATTTTCTCGGCATTAATCGCCACCAGCGTCCCCTCCCGGAGAACGCCGTCGGCATACAAATAATCCAGAGCGTGCTGCATATCGCGCCAGCCTATGAGCTGCAGCCCTCTTAACAGGTACAACGGCGCGGAAATGGTCCCAGTCATGTCCATCCTTCTCAGACTTGCGGTTGCGAAAGCGGTTTTACGCGCTTATGAATCAGTCCCACGCTATCCAGGAACCAGTACAGCAGTTTCGCCGCCAGCAAGCAGATACCAAAGATCACGAGGAAAAACACCACGCGGGAGCCAAACGAATCCAGCCCCTCGCGCGCCAGCACTATCATGTTGAAGATAGCGCCGAAACAGAAACTATGCAGGATTGCCGCTTTATAGCGATTGCTCTCCCGGTTGCCGAGCTCATACAGCCAGTCGAACCATTTAATAATCAACCCGACCGCCACAGCGCCCAGCGGCACAAACCAGACGCCGCCCATCACCACCAGCGAGCCAATCAGCGTCGGCGAAATCGCCAGCCCCGAATGGTTGTTTAACACTTCCCAGGTGAAGTAGTTGGCGGTATTGAGCACCATCGTCGGACGACCGTGCCACATCCAGCTGGGGATAAAGACGTAGAAGTCGCGGATCATCGGCGCCAGCCCCTGGAAATCGATCTTGTCATAGTTTTGCAGCAGCAGCGCCAGGTTCTCCCACGGCGAGAAGGTATCGCGTGTGAGATAGAGGAAGGTATAAAACGCTTCGTCGCCGCTGACGTTCATCCCGTAGCGCTTCAGCGCCAGCCAGAACATGCCGACGATGCCCAGCACGCCCGCCGCAGCCAGCATCCACAAGCTGATCCAGCCGCGAATAATGCCGATAAACAGGAAGATGGCGAAGGCGATGATGATATTGGCGCGAGTCCCGCCGACGATAGCGTAGGTCAGCAGACCAAAGGCCACGGTGCTGACGAGGAAGAAAATCCACGCCTTATAATCCTGGCGCAGGAAATAGACCACCAGCATCGCCGGGATAAAGAAGTAGAAGAAGCGCTTCAACGCCACGCCGGAGACTTCAGCAGAGAAAATCTGGCTGTAGGAGTTGAGCTTAAACAGCAGGAAACCATTGTGGGCGAAGAAGATGCCGACGCACAGCAGCGCCAGCCCCATCAGTATGCCCCACGCCAGATGGGTTTCCACCCGGTTCATGGTAAACAGCGGCCGACGCGTAACCTCACGCGATGCCGGACGCAGCCGCGTTTTATAGGTCACGTAGTAGATCGCGTAGAAGCACACCGCGATCAGCAGCGTCTGCAGCAAAATCTCCGGCGGCGCCACGCTGACGTCAAAGCGGAACACCAGAATACTGGTCAGCGGGAAACCGAAGAAAAAGGTCAGCAAAAACAGCAACGAGAAAAAGACGTTGAAGTTGAAGCGTACCCGACGGAACTCAAACCAGGTGGCGGTGGCGATAAACAGCGTCGACAGCAGCCAGACCACCAGCAGCCCGCTAAATTGCATTAACGTCATGCCTGCCCCTCCGCCGCTAACCGTAGCGCCCGCTGCCAGCCCGTCAGATAGTTCGGCCGGAAGAAAGCGATACCCGACTTATCCACGCTCGCCAGCTGGCGCTGCGCTTCGCGCACCACGCTGACGTCCAGCGCATCGCTGGTGAACAGCACCGGCACATGCTGCTCGGTCATATCCTGCCAGAACGGGTTTTCGCGGTTGAGCACGCAGGGAATGCCCGCCTGAATCAACAGGCACAGGGTGCCGATCCCCTGCTGACGCGCAAACAGGAAATAGCCCAGATCGCAGCGGCGCAGCAGCGCCAGATAATCATGAAACTCAAGCTTCTCGCTGAGGATCTGCAGATGCTCGCGACTAAACAGCGCCGCCCCCGCCTCACGAACCTCATTGATATAGGCCTCGTTATTCGCCGGATAGCCCATCGGCACGATGACGTTTACCGTATCGCCAAACTGCTGATGGATAGCCTTCAGCGCGGCAATATGTTCATTGCTGCGATCCCCGGAGTTGCCCACCAGAATGGTCAGCGTGTCGCCGCGCGGCGCGTTTTCGGCCAGGGTATTCAGCGCCGGATCCATACGGGTCGGGAAGTAGAGCAGTTCGCCCGGAACGCGCGGATGGCGGTTAGCGAACCAGCTAAGATCGCCGCGGGTGGCGAAAACGCGCCCTACCCGCCCCTGCGCCAGGCGGCGCAGCGGATAGAACAGGCGGAACTTCAGGCTGGTCGCGTTTTCATACAGATCCGCCCCCCAGATATGCCAGTTAAACTGCGATGGGCGAATACCGCCGTTCAACAGCGCCAGCCACAGGCCGGTATTGAACTGGCCGTGGAAGAAAAAGCGCTGCTGACGGTTGGCTTTGGCTTGCGCAATCACCGCCTGCGCCAGCGACTTCTTCCCCGGATAGCAGGTGATGTCCAGCGCCGGATACCCATCACGCACGCTGGCCTCATCACCGACGACCATAAATCTCCTGGCCTGCGGATCGGCGGCCAGTTCGTCGTTAAAGAACCGCAGTACGGTCTGGTTATGATGCGGGATATCCGATCCCAGTACATGTATCAGTGCTGTCATGCCCGTTTACGCCAGAGTAAAAACACGCCACTACAAAGGGCGAAATAAACAATATAAGTGGCCATATACGCCTGCGCCGCGCCAACCGCGCCGTGCGCCGGTATAAGCCAGTGTGAGAATGCGGTCAGCAGCGTGAACTGGCTGATTTCCGTCAGAATATAAAAACGCAGCGACGCTTTAGCGATCACCAGATAGCCATAGACGTAGGCGCCTACTTTTAAAACGTCGCCCACCAGCTGCCAGGCGAACAGGTCACGCATCGCGGTAAAGCGATCGGAAAACAGCAGCCAGATGGCAAAATCGCGCAGCAGCCAGACCGTCAGGCTCGCCGCCGCCACTGCCGGCAGGACGAATTTCAGCGACTTGACTATCTCGCGGGTGATATCCGTTTTGGCACTCAGCCGCGACAGCGTCGGCAGGAGATAGACGCTGAACGAGGCGGTAATAAACTGCAGATAGGCATCGGAGATACTGCTCACCCCCTGCCAGATACCGACCGCCTCCCAGCCATAATGCGCCGCCAGCAGATTACGCATCATCACATAAGCCACCGGCAGGGTCACTGAGGTTATCAGCGCCATCAGGGTAAATTTCGATAGCTGTCCCGCCAGACCGTTATCCCAGCGCGGACGCAGGGCGCTCAGCGGAATATTACCCCGCCGCCAGAGCATGATGCCCGCCGGGATCACCACCAGCGCCGGCACTAACGCCAGCCCCAGCAGCGCCCCCTGGTAACCACCGAAGTAGTAACAGGCATAATAGGCCGCCACGCCAATCAGGCTGCCGGCAATCAGCGAGAAGGCGTTTCCCGCCGCATCGCGAAAGCCTTTCATCAGCGCCAGCAGGAAGTTCGCCCAGGCGATCCCCATCTGCACCAGCGCCACCAGCCGTACCAGATTCTGATAATGAGTATGACCAAACAGCCCCTGGCTTATCGGCGCCGCCGCCAGTAAAAACACCAGCGCCAGCAGCGTGGAAAAGCCAAGCACCATCGCCGACGAGGTGCCCACCACCTGCTTCAGGCGCGGGGGATCGTCGTGATGCTGAGCCACCAGCTTCGTGACGCCGTTAAATATCCCGGCCCCGGCCAGCACGCCGAGCACGGTGACCAGTTGCCGGAAGTTACCGGCCTGACCAACGCCCGCGGGCCCAAACGAGACGGCCAGCAGCTTGACGACCAACAGCCCGGCGCCGATTTTGACCAGCGTCGAGGCCGCCGTCCACAATGAGGCTTTTGCTAACGACATATCAGGAGAAGTAGCTCAGCAGCGAGTTAATCACCGTCCGCTGGTTCACCACAGACAGATTGTAAAACAGCGGCAGGCGCACCAGGCGCTCGCTCTCCTGGGTGGTATAGCGGTCTTCACCGTGGAATTCGCCGAAGTGTTCGCCTGCCGGACAGCTGTGCAGGGGAATGTAATGGAATACCGCGAGGATCTCCGCCTCTTTCAGCCAGGCGATAAGCCTGCTGCGATCCTCGATATCGCGCAGCTTAATGTAGAACATGTGCGCGTTTTGCCCGCAGTCAGCCGGGACCGTCGGCAGTTCAATACGTCCCGCGCGGGCCAGCGGCAGCAGCGCGTCATAGTAATTCTGCCACAGCGCCAGACGCTGCTGGTTGATGCGCTCCGCCGCTTCCAGCTGCGCCCACAGATAGGCGGCCTGCAGGTCGGACATCAGATAGCTGGAGCCAATGTCCCGCCAGGTATATTTATCCACTAGGCCACGAAAGAACTGGCTGCGGTTGGTGCCTTTTTCGCGAATGATCTCCGCACGTTCCACCAACGTGCGATCGTTGATCAGCGTCGCCCCGCCCTCACCGCCGGCGGTGTAGTTTTTGGTTTCATGGAAGCTGAAGCAGCCGATATGGCCGATAGTGCCCAGCGCGCGCCCCTTGTAGGTGGACATCACCCCCTGCGCGGCGTCTTCCACCACGAACAGGTTGTACTTGTCGGCGATGGCCATGATGGTATCCATCTCGCAGGCTACGCCGGCATAGTGCACCGGGACGATCGCCCGGGTTTTATCGGTGATAGCGGCTTCGATTAACGTTTCATCGATATTCATCGTATCGCGACGGATATCGACGAAGACGATTTTCGCCCCGCGCAGCACAAAGGCATTGGCGGTGGAGACAAAGGTATAGCTGGGCATAATCACTTCGTCGCCCGGCTGGATATCCAGCAGCAGCGCGGCCATCTCCAGCGAAGCCGTGCAGGAAGGGGTTAGCAGGGCTTTTGCCGTGCCAAAACGCTGCTCCATCCACTGCTGGCAGCGGCGCGTAAAGCCGCCGTCGCCGCACAGCTTGCCGCTGTTCATCGCAGACTGCATGTAATCAAGCTCGGTTCCAACCACCGGCGGCGCGTTAAATGGGATCATGGGGTCACCTGTATAGCCAGTAGGCGGTGCTTTCCACATTCGCACCGCTGAGAATATAACGTTTAAGCGCGGCGGTGTTGCCCATCTGGGTCGCCACCCGCAGTGTAGAAAGTCCGCGCGAAGCGGCCCAGTACCGCGCCGCCTGCATCAGCTGCGCCCCGGCGCCGCGTCCGGCCAGCAGGCCGATACGCGCCTCGGTGGCATTGAGCTGGCGCAGAGAGACAAAGGCGCGAATATCGCCCTCTGGATGGCGGTAAATCAGGCACTGATGATCGAAGGTGCCGCGCACCGCATTTTCAATCCACTGGGCATAGAAGCGGCCGCTGGCGTCGGCAGCATACCAGGGCGCGCGAAAGCGGCTCATCGCAAAGGCCTGCGCCGCCTGCTCGCGCAGTGGCGCAATATCCGCCTCCACGGCGACGTCGGCGCCCGCATCCGCAGGGTTGCCCACCGGTAGCGCCAGATCGACCTCGCCTTCCACCAGCTGAAAACCCAGCTGCTGCAGCGCGTCGAGCCGGACGGTGTCGCTGGCGGCTACCTTCGCCTGCACTCGCGACCACCCCGCCAGCGCCTCAGGCGTCAGCCGCGGCGCATGCTCGTCAAAGTGAACGACGGCGCTGTTAACGGCAAAGAAGCGGTTCTCCCACTCCAGGGGATCAATACTGGCGCGGACGGGCACGGAGCAGATCCAGCAGATATTGGCCGTAGCCGGTTTTTTCCAACCGCTTCGCCGCGTGTTTGACGCCGTCGTCGTCCAGCCAGCCGTTGCGCCAGCCGATCTCTTCCAGACAGGCGATTTTGAAGCCCTGACGCTTCTCGACGGTCTGCACGAACATGCTGGCCTCGATCAGGCTATCGTGGGTGCCGGTATCCAGCCACGCAAAGCCGCGTCCAAGCAGTTCGACGGTCAGTGCGCCATCTTCAAGGTACATCTGGTTGATGGAGGTGATTTCCAGTTCGCCGCGCTCGGATGGCTTGACCCGTTTGGCGTACTCCGCCACCTTGCCATCGTAGAAATAGAGACCGGTGACCGCCCAGTTCGACTTCGGCTGCTTCGGCTTCTCTTCCAGCGACAGCGCGCGAAAGTTGTCATCAAACTCCACCACGCCAAAGCGCTCAGGATCCATCACCTGATAGCCAAAAATCGTCGCCCCTTCCGTGCGGGCAGCCACGCTGCGCAGCTTGGGGCTGAAGCTCTGGCCGAAGAAGATGTTGTCGCCTAACACCAGGCACGCCGGTTCGCCGTTAAGAAAGGCTTCGCCGATGATAAACGCCTGGGCTAAACCATCCGGCGTCGGCTGTACGGCATAGTGCAGCGCAATGCCAAACTCTGAGCCATCGCCGAGCAGGCGCTGAAAATCGCGCAGATCGTCCGGCGTGGTGATGATCAGGATCTCACGGATCCCGGCCAGCATTAATACCGACAGCGGGTAGTAGATCATCGGCTTATCGTAGATCGGCAACAGCTGCTTCGACACGCCGCGGGTGATGGGATGCAGTCGCGTTCCGGAACCCCCCGCCAGAATAATACCTTTCATCATTCCCCCCAGAGATGATTAGCCTTGCAGTCCAAGACGCTCGCCCTGATAGCTTCCGTCCTGAACCTGGCGCCACCATGTCTCGTTCGCCAGATACCACGCCACGGTCTTACGCATACCGGAAGTGAAGGTCTCAGCCGGCGTCCAGCCCAGCTCACGGGCAATCTTCGAAGCATCAATGGCATAGCGCAGATCGTGGCCCGGGCGATCGGCAACAAAGGCGATCAGGTCGCGATAGTGCGCCACGCCCTGCGGCTTATGCGGCGCCAGCGCTTCGAGCAATTCGCAAATGGTTTCCACCACCTCGATGTTTTTACGCTCGTTATGACCGCCGATATTGTAAGTCTCGCCCGGTTCGCCGCGGGTCGCCACCAGATACAGCGCTCTGGCGTGATCTTCCACGTACAGCCAGTCGCGGATCTGCTGTCCATTGCCATACACCGGCAGCGGCTTGCCTGCCAGCGCGTTGAGGATGGTCAGCGGGATCAGCTTCTCGGGGAAGTGATATGGGCCGTAGTTATTCGAGCAGTTGGTGATAAGCGTCGGCAGGCCATAGGTCCGCAGCCAGGCACGCACCAGGTGGTCGCTGCTGGCTTTCGAGGCCGAATAGGGGCTGCTTGGCGCATAGGGCGTGGTCTCGGTAAAGAAATCATCGCTGCCGTGCAGATCGCCATACACTTCATCGGTGGAGATGTGATGGAAGCGAAACGCCGATTTTTGCGCCGTAGCCAGCGTATTCCACCAGCTACGGGCCGCCTCCAGCAGCGTATAGGTGCCCACGATATTGGTTTCAATAAATGCCGCCGGGCCGTCAATCGACCGATCGACATGGCTTTCCGCCGCCAGGTGCATCACTGTATCAGGTTGATACTGCACGAAAATACGGTCCAGCTCGCCGCGGTCGCAGATATCCACCTGTTCAAAGGCGAAACGCGCATCCTGCGCCACCGGCGCCAGCGACATTAAATTGCCGGCGTAGGTCAGTTTATCCACCACCACCACGCGATCGGCGGTGTGCTGGATAATCTCCCGCACTACCGCCGAACCAATGAAGCCCGCGCCGCCGGTGACCAGAATGGTTCTCACCGCCACACTCCTTTGGTGTCGATGATATACGCCTGGGTGACGCTGTCGCCGCTAACGGCTTTAAATTCATGGTGATCGACCAGCATCACCAGCACGTCGGCGCTGGCCAGCGCCGCATCGAGGGTCGCCAGCGTACACAGACCGTCGAGTTTCTGCGGCAGCGCGTGAATGTTGGGCTCAACTACCTGCGTCGTGCCGCTGTGCCAGCGGGCAATCTGCGCGGCAATTTCCATTGCCGGGCTTTCGCGCAGGTCGTCAATATTCGGCTTAAAGGCGAGGCCAAAACAGGCAATGGTCAGTTCGCTGGCCCGTTTGTTGGTGGCATTCAGGCAGTCAGCTACCTGCGCCTTCACCTGTTCGATAACCCATTCCGGCTTGTGGTCGTTGACCTCACGGGCCGTGCGGATCAGACGCGCCTGCTGCGGGTTTTGCGCCACGATAAACCACGGGTCGACGGCGATACAGTGGCCGCCGACGCCCGGTCCCGGCTGCAGGATATTCACTCGCGGATGGCGGTTCGCCAGGCGGATCAGTTCCCAGACGTTAATGGCCTGATCGGCGCAAATCAGCGACAGCTCGTTGGCAAAAGCGATGTTGACGTCGCGGAAGCTGTTTTCCGTCAGCTTGCACATCTCGGCGGTACGCGAGTTGGTCACCACGCATTCGCCTTCGAGGAAAATTTTATACAGCTCGCTGGCGCGGGCTGAGCAAACCGGCGACATGCCGCCAATCACGCGATCGTTTTTAATCAGCTCAACCATCACCTGCCCCGGCAACACGCGCTCCGGACAGTAGGCGATATTGACGTCCGCCGCTTCGCCAACCTGCTGCGGGAAGCTCAGATCGGGGCGCATTTCCGCCAGCCAGCCCGCCATCTGCTCGGTTGAACCCACCGGCGAGGTGGACTCGAGGATAACCAGCGACCCTTTCTTCAGCGTCGGTGCGATAGATTTCGCCGCCGACTCGACAAACACCATATCCGGCTCGTGGCGATCTTTAAACGGCGTCGGCACGGCAATCAGGTAGGCATCCGCTGCCACCGGGGTGGTGGTGGCGCTTAAATATCCCTGCTCGACCGCGGTCTTCACCACGCTCGCCAGGTCCGGCTCCACGATATGAATCTCTCCACGGTTAATGGTCTCCACGGCATGTTGATTGACATCAACGCCGACCACCCGCTTCTGCCGGGAGGCGAACGCGGCAGCGGTTGGCAGCCCGATATAGCCAAGGCCAATCACTGAAATGGTAGAAAAACTCATAGCGTTACCTGATTATTTTTAAGTGCAGACAAAATTCGACGACATGCTTCGCCATCGCCATAAGGATTATGCGCGCGGCTCATCGCCTGGTATGCGGCATCATCCTCCAGCAGTCGCGTGACTTCCGCCACGATGCGCTGGCTGTCGGTGCCCACCAGACAGACGGTACCGGCGGCCACCGCTTCCGGACGTTCGGTCATATCGCGCATGACCAGCACCGGTTTCCCCAGGGAAGGCGCCTCTTCCTGAATACCACCGGAATCGGTCAGGATGAGCCAGGCCCGATCCATCAACCAGACGAACGGCAGGTAGTCCTGCGGTTCAATCAACATCACGTTGTCGATATGGCCGAGAATACGGTTCACCGGTTCGCTGACGTTAGGATTCAGGTGAACCGGATAGACAATCTGCACCTCAGGGTGGGTATGGGCTATCTCCGCCAGCGCCTGGCAGATCTGCTCAAAGCCGAGCCCAAAGCTTTCCCGCCGATGGCCGGTAACCAGAATCATTTTTTTACCGTGGCTAATGAAAGGATAGCGCTGCAGCAGGGTCTCCCGTAGCGCTTCATCGCCCAGAACGCGATCGCGCACCCAGAATAGGGCATCGATGACCGTATTCCCGGTCACCGTGATGCGACTGTCGGCAATGTTTTCCCGCAGCAGATTCTGCCGCGAGGTTTCCGTAGGGGCGAAATGGTACGTCGCCAGATGCCCGGTCAGCGTACGGTTGCCCTCTTCCGGCCACGGCGAACTTAAATCGCCGGTCCGCAGACCCGCCTCTACATGGCCCACCGGTATACGCTGGTAAAACGCCGCCAGGCTCGCCGCCATCGTGGTGGTGGTATCGCCATGCACCAGCACCACGTCGGGTTTAAACGACTCCAGAACCGGCTTCAGCCCCTCAAGAATACGGCAGGTGATCTCGGTGAGCCCCTGCCCCGGCTTCATGATGTTAAGATCGTAGTCCGGGTTGATGGAGAATAGTTTCAACACCTGATCGAGCATCTCCCGATGCTGCGCAGTCACGCATACTTTCGCCTCAAAATGAGGATCCTTTGCCAGCGCATGGACCAGAGGAGCCATTTTGATGGCTTCCGGCCTCGTGCCAAATACAGTTAGTACTTTCACATCGATTCTCTTCGATTAGGCGATGAAGGTCATTTGCCCTTCACCACAGGCCGCAATCACAGGACACGACGACGCGATAACGCCACGCCTGCGCCGATGAGCGCACCCACAATCCCCCACATCACCATCAGAAATACACGGCGCGGGCTATCGCGTTTTACAGGTTCTTCCGGCGTTCGCAAATACCGGTAAGTCTGAAAACGCGGATCCAACGTTGGACCGACGTTCAACGTGCTTAGCATGGCGCGATTCTGGTCGTAATCGAGGTCATATTCCGGTCCGACGGCCTGCAGGTTTTCCAGTCTGGCCTGCAGCATCGGCCTGCCCAATAAAAATAGCTCTGAATCCGGCAACTGATCGGCAGGAACATCCGTTTCGCTGCGCGAGATATTATGCTGCTGAGCGACCTTCAGCGCTTGCTCCACGCTGTGGGTCCGGCGGTTGAAAATAGCCTCGGCCACTTCTTCCTGGCGCTTCACCTGCGCCTTCATTTGTACCGTCCGCGCCGCCCAGGCGCCTTTGAGCTCGTCGTTAAGATGGCCGGCCGCCCGCTGGCTGGCGAAAGCCACATACTGGCGCAGCAAATTATTGGCATCCTGCCCGGTCTCGGCGGTCAGTTTGACGCTGTCGTTGACGCTCTTGGCCGCATCGCCTGGCATAAACTGGATATTGTTAATTAAATCATCCAGCATCGCCGCATCGGCGCGAGCATTACCCGACTGTCGCTGCTTGTAGTAGTCCGTTTGCAGCCAGAAATCACGCCGGGTATCCCAGGAGGCCAACTGCATGATGAACTCTTTATACGCTTCATCCATGGCGGAAGGCTGATCCACCGAGGCCAGGTCGGCTTTGATATCCAGATTGCGTAAGAACTGCTGCTGGGAATAGTACCCCCCCAACATGTTGACAGTAGGCCGATCGGTGATCGCCGTGGCGCTCCACTCCTGGCGAGCAAAGAAGGTGTACACCAACACGATAGCGGCGAAGAGTACAGCACCGCCGACTATCCAGCCTTTTCCTGCCCATAAAGCGCGAAACAGCCCGCGAATATCCAGCTCGTTCTCAACGTTCACTGATTGTGCTCCCGGTAATGGTTGAGTCATCACATCCCCAGCTTTACTTGGTTAGTTTCGGATTATTGCCGCTGTGTCGCCGAATTCTGCGTCTGATGCGCTTAACCAGACGCGCCACTTTCCAGGCGCGCTTAATACAGTAGCCATAAAGGAAGAAGGCCACCAAAAAGAGAATTAACATCACCCATTCCGGCACAATGCGGGTATATTCCGCCGCGACGCCAACCAGCGCCAGCAGGGCAGCGGCCAGGGTGATCAGGACGAACGCCTGGCGGGAAGTAAACCCGGCGCGCATGATCAAATGATGAATATGCTGCCGGTCCGGTGAGAAAGGACTCATGCCTTTACGCAGGCGGCGATACATAATCGCCACCATATCCATCAACGGGATAGCGATAATCCACAGCGCGGTGACCGGGCTGATGGGATGCGTTTTACCTTGTGTGGTTTCCAGCAGGATCCAGATGATGGTGAAGCCAATCATGGTGCTGCCGGCGTCACCCATAAAAACTTTATAGCGGCGGCCGAGGGCGCCAAGATTAAGAAGAATATAGGGTAGAATGGCGGCGATCATCGCAAAACACCACATCGCCAGGCTGTACTGACCGTCAAACCAGAGGATGATCCCGGTCGCCGCAAAGGAGACGGATGACAGGCCGCCGAGCAGGCCGTCAATCCCATCGACCATATTAAACGCGTTGATGGCGGCCCAGACGGCAAACAGAGTGAGGAAGAAGCCGAAAGGCCCCAGCACCAGCTCCCACGAGCCAAAAATAAAGCCCAGACTACTCAGATGCAGATTCCCTGCCATCATCATAATCACGGCGATCGCGGCCTGAATGACCGCGCGAATTTTCACGCTGATGTCGAAGCGATCGTCCAGCGCGCCAACCAGCACCAATACCCCCGCACAGGCCAGATACAGCGAGGCGTGAGGAATATAATAATCGGCGATGGCGAAGGTGAAACAGATGCCTGCATAAACTGAGATACCACCGACCAACGGAATCAACCCCTGATGCCGTTTGCGATAGTTTGGTTTATCCACTAACCCAATCTTTTTTGCCACTTTCCGCGCGACAAAAATAAAGAGGGTCGTGAATAAGAAAATACTGATTAATTCAGTAATAGCAGTGAGTAAATTCACAACGCATGTGCTCTCAGCATAGTTAATCCGGGAAGTATAGCGATGATGCCCCAACTCCAGAAGGGGAAAAGCAGAACATTACAAATTTATTGTATAGATTTTAGTCTGTTAAAGCTGTCTCCGCCTGCTGTCCGGCGCCATTATACGACAACTTTCGTCCCGCTTTCTCTGTCTCTGGATCATACAAATCCCAAAATGAAAACGCCACGCAAAGGCGTGGCGTTTTTGGCTTTTTTTACCTTACGAGCGCTTCATCATATCGAAGAAGTCATCATTCGTCTTAGTCATTGCCAGTTTATTAATGAGGAATTCCATCGCGTCGATCTCACCCATCGGATGGATAATTTTGCGCAGGATCCACATTTTCTGCAGCTCTTCCTGAGTGGTGAGCAGCTCTTCTTTACGCGTACCGGAACGGTTGTAATCGATAGCCGGGAAGACGCGTTTTTCAGCAATCTTACGAGAGAGGTGCAGCTCCATGTTACCGGTGCCTTTAAACTCTTCGTAGATAACTTCATCCATTTTGGAGCCGGTGTCGATCAGCGCCGTGGCGATGATGGTCAGGCTGCCGCCCTCTTCGACGTTACGCGCCGCACCGAAGAAACGCTTCGGACGGTGCAGGGCGTTGGCGTCCACACCACCGGTCAGCACTTTACCGGAAGCCGGGACCACGGTGTTGTAGGCGCGCGCCAGACGGGTAATGGAGTCAAGCAGGATGATAACGTCTTTCTTGTGTTCAACCAGACGTTTCGCTTTCTCGATAACCATCTCAGCAACCTGAACGTGACGGGATGCCGGTTCGTCGAAGGTGGAAGCAACCACTTCACCTTTCACCAGACGCTGCATCTCGGTCACTTCTTCCGGACGTTCGTCGATCAGCAGCACCATCAGCACGCAGTCCGGATGGTTGTAAGCGATGCTCTGCGCGATGTTCTGCAGCAGCATGGTTTTACCGGCTTTCGGCGGCGCGACGATCAGACCACGCTGGCCGCGGCCAATCGGGGAAGCCAGATCCAGTACGCGAGCGGTTAAGTCTTCGGTAGAACCGTTACCACGCTCCATACGCAGACGAGAATTCGCGTGCAGCGGCGTTAAGTTCTCGAACAGGATCTTGTTACGGGCGTTTTCCGGCTTGTCGTAGTTAACTTCGTTAACTTTCAGCAGCGCAAAGTAACGCTCACCCTCTTTCGGAGGACGAATCTTACCGGAAATGGTGTCACCAGTGCGGAGGTTGAAACGGCGGATTTGGCTGGGGGATACGTAGATGTCGTCAGGGCCGGCGAGGTAGGAGCTGTCTGCGGAGCGGAGGAATCCAAATCCATCCTGCAGTATCTCCAGTACGCCGTCGCCAAAGATATCTTCGCCACTCTTCGAATGCTGCTTGAGGATGGCAAAAATAATATCCTGCTTACGCATACGAGCCAGGTTTTCCAGCCCCATATTTTCGCCGAGAGTAATCAGCTCAGAAACCGGCGTATTCTTTAATTCGGTAAGATTCATAGTGGTGTGGGTTCTTAAACTCGGGGTAAATCTCGAACTTAATGTTGTGAATGGTATGGCAGGAACTTCCATGCCTGTTAACGGCCTTCATCTCGTGTCTGTACGTCGCCTGGTCACAGGAAAGAACGCAGAACTGAAACGACTAGACGGAATGAGTGAAAAGCCCGGAATTAATAGCTTCACGCGCATTTTTTGCGGGATGCTTCGGGTAAAACAAGATTCAAACAAGGTATGTTTAAAACGAAGTCTGTGGATTAACTTAGCACGACTCCAGCCGGGCGTCCAGAGTTCCGCAAAAAATAGGAATCTGGACGCCGGAACAGCAATTCGCTTACGCCAGGTTGGCGTCGAGGAACTCTTTCAGCTGACCCTTGGACAGTGCGCCGACTTTGGTGGCCGCCACTTCGCCGTTTTTGAACAGCAGCAGGGTTGGGATGCCGCGAATGCCGTACTTCGGCGCGGTGCCCGGGTTCTGGTCGATGTTCAGCTTAGCTACGGTCAGTTTGCCCTGATACTCTTCAGCGATCTCATCCAGAATCGGGGCGATCATTTTGCACGGACCACACCACTCTGCCCAGAAATCGACGAGGGTCAGCCCGTCAGCCTTGAGTACGTCCGTGTCAAAACTGTCGTCAGTCAGGTGAATAATTTTATCGCTCATATTTAACTCCACAGGAATAAGCCTGGTGTGTTGGTGTCGTAGCCATCAACGACGCGCTGCGGCTACGTTATGCACGCTATTCTTCAGGATACCTCAATTCTCTGGTCTGCCAACTGGCGCGATCCCTCATGGACCCACCCTTTGACGCCAGGGTCACCTGAACGCGCACTGCATATTGCAGATTTATCGCTCCCGGCTCGCTTAGTGGTCTAAGCTATCCTGGATTCGTTCAGTTACCGTAGACGTACCTTGAATAATTTCGTACACCGCCAACGAAAGGTTGACGTTATTTCACCGGATACGCTTTCTTAATGCAATAGTTAGCTGATATTCTACCACACTATGAGCAAAACACATTTAACAGAACAGAAGTTTTCCGACTTCGCCCTGCACCCGGCAGTCATTGAAGCCCTTGAAAAGAAAGGGTTTCATAATTGCACACCTATTCAGGCCCTCGCTCTTCCGCTGACGCTGGAAGGCCGCGATGTCGCCGGGCAGGCGCAAACCGGTACCGGTAAAACGATGGCGTTCCTGACGTCGACGTTTCATTATCTTCTCTCTCACCCGGCTATCGCCGATCGCCAGGTTAACCAGCCGCGCGCGCTGATTATGGCGCCGACGCGTGAACTGGCGGTACAGATCCACGCGGACGCTGAACCGCTGGCGCAGGCCACCGGTCTGAAGCTGGGTCTGGCTTACGGCGGCGACGGCTACGATAAGCAGCTGAAAGTGCTGGAAAGCGGCGTCGATATTCTGATCGGTACCACCGGTCGTCTGATCGATTACGCGAAGCAAAACCACATTAACCTCGGCGCCATTCAGGTCGTCGTGCTGGACGAAGCCGATCGCATGTACGATCTCGGCTTTATTAAAGATATCCGCTGGCTGTTCCGCCGCATGCCGCCGGCCACTCAGCGTCTGAACATGCTGTTCTCCGCGACGCTTTCTTATCGCGTACGCGAACTGGCGTTCGAACAAATGAACAACGCCGAGTACGTTGAAGTCGAGCCGGAACAGAAAACGGGCCACCGTATTAAAGAAGAGCTCTTCTACCCGTCCAACGAAGAAAAAATGCGCCTGCTGCAGACGCTGCTGGAAGAAGAGTGGCCCGATCGCGCCATCGTCTTCGCCAATACCAAGCATCGTTGTGAAGATATCTGGGGCCATCTCGCCGCCGACGGCCATCGCGTAGGTCTGCTGACCGGCGACGTGGCGCAGAAAAAACGTCTGCGGATTCTCGAAGAATTTACCCGCGGCGACCTTGATATTCTGGTCGCGACTGACGTTGCCGCTCGTGGCTTGCACATTCCGGCCGTGACCCACGTCTTTAACTACGATCTGCCGGACGACTGCGAAGATTACGTTCACCGCATTGGCCGTACCGGTCGCGCTGGCGCCAGCGGTCACTCCATCAGCCTCGCCTGCGAAGAGTATGCGCTGAACCTGCCGGCTATCGAAACCTATATTGGTCACTCAATTCCGGTCAGCAAGTACAACCCGGACGCGCTGATGACCGACCTGCCTAAGCCGCTGCGACTGACCCGTGCGCGTCCAGGCAACGGCCCGCGCCGCAGCGGTCCACCGCGCAATCGTCGTCGTTCAGGTTAAGAACTCTATGCTATACGCTCAATCATTCAGAATCTGCCAGGGCGCGTTTCCCCGGCAACCCGCTCAGTTACACGGATTGGGCACAAGCGCCCCGTCGACGAGGGAGCCTTCTGAACGATGAAGAGCATGAGCTCCACCTCGCTGTATGCCGCCATTGATTTGGGCTCCAACAGTTTCCATATGTTGGTGGTGCGCGAGGTGGCTGGCAGTATCCAGACGCTGAGCCGCATTAAGCGCAAAGTTCGTCTGGCCGCCGGCCTGAATAGCGACAACACGCTCTCCGCAGAAGCGATGGAGCGCGGCTGGCAGTGCTTACGCCTGTTTGCCGAACGCCTGCAGGATATTCCGCCGGCGCAAATCCGCGTCGTGGCCACCGCCACGCTGCGTCTTGCCGTTAATGCCGGCGAATTTCTGGCGAAAGCGCAGGAGATCCTCGGCAGTCCGGTACAGGTCATTAGCGGTGAAGAAGAAGCGCGCCTGATTTATCAGGGTGTCGCCCACACCACCGGCGGCGCCGATCAGCGTCTGGTGGTCGATATCGGCGGCGCCAGCACCGAACTGGTGACCGGCACCGGCGCGCAAACGACCTCGCTATTTAGCCTGTCGATGGGCTGTGTGACCTGGCTTGAACGCTATTTCGCCGACCGCAGCCTGACGAAAGAGAATTTCGATCTTGCCGAGGCGGCCGCGCGTGAGGTGCTACTGCCCATCGCCGATGTGCTGCGCTATCACGGATGGAAAGTGTGCGTTGGCGCCTCCGGCACCGTTCAGGCTCTGCAGGAAATTATGATGGCGCAGGGGATGGATGAGCGGATCACCCTGACCAAACTCCAGCAGCTTAAACAGCGCGCCATCCAGTGCGGACGTCTGGAAGAGCTGGAGATCGAAGGCTTAACCCTTGAGCGAGCGCTGGTGTTTCCGAGCGGGCTGGCGATCCTTATCGCTATCTTCAGCGAACTGAATATTCAGTGTATGACCCTCGCGGGCGGCGCATTACGGGAAGGGCTGGTGTATGGCATGCTGCATCTCTCCGTTGAACAGGACATCCGCAGCCGCACTCTGCGTAATATTCAGCGTCGTTTTATGATCGACACCGAACAGGCCCAGCGCGTCGCTGGTCTCGCCAGCCACCTGCTCAGCCAGCTGGACGGCTGCTGGGAACTGGATCCGCTGAGCCGCGATTTGCTCCTCAGCGCCTGTGCGTTGCATGAGATTGGCCTGAGTGTGGATTTTAAGCGCGCGCCGCAGCACGCGGCCTATCTGGTCAATAATCTCGACCTGCCCGGCTTTACCCCAGCGCAGAAGAAGCTGATTGCGACGCTGCTGCTTAACCAGACTAACGCCATCGACCTCTCATCGCTTCATCAGCAGAACGCCGTCCCGCCGCGGGTTGCCGAACATCTTTGTCGCCTGCTGCGACTGGCGATCCTCTTTGCCAGCCGGCGGCGTGACGATTTGCTGCCCGCCATCAATCTGGTGGCCGATGATGAAAAACTGTCCCTGACGCTGCCGGAAAACTGGCTGGATAATCACCCGCTTGGGGCTGAGCTGATCGAACAGGAATGCCAGTGGCAAAGCTATGTGCACTGGATGCTTGAGGTGAAGTAATACGCTGAACATTGCCGGGCGGCGGCTTCGCCTTACCCGGCCTGCTTATCGCTATCCTTTCTCTTTAGCTTTTGCCAGCATGGCGCGAATGTTCGCCACGTTAGCCTGTCCTTTATGCATTCGCTCTTCAGCGGTAATCACTTTGCGCGCCTGCTCCCAAATCAGATCGTCCTGGGGTAGCTCGAGCAGGAAACGGCTCGGTTCCGGGCGCACCACCTCACCATACTGCCGGCGCTCCTTACAGAGCGTAAAGGTCAGCTCTTTCTGCGCACGGGTGATGCCCACGTAGGCTAACCGGCGCTCTTCATCGACGTTATCTTCATCAATGCTGCTCTGGTGCGGGAGCAATCCCTCCTCCATGCCCACCAGGTAAACATACGGGAACTCCAGCCCTTTTGAGGCATGGAGGGTCATCAGCTGCACCTGATCCAGCTCTTCATCCGATTCGCCGCGCTCCATCATGTCGCGCAGCGTAAAGCGGGTGACCACCTGCGTCAGGGTCATTGGCTCATCGATTTCGCTGCCTTCCAGCATCTCGGTCATCCAGGTGAACAGCTGGTTGACGTTTTTCATGCGCATTTCCGCGGCTTTCGGGCTGGGCGAGGTTTCATACAACCAGGATTCGTAATCAATCCCGCGGATCAAGTCGCGCACGGCGTTGACCGGCTCGCGTTCGGCCAGTTGCTGGATCTCGCGCAGCCAGTGGGTGAAGCGGGTGAGTGATTCATAGCCGCGCCCGGTCAGCGTCTGGCTAAGACCCATATCAAAGCTGGCGGTGAACAATCCTTTGTTGCGGCCCATCGCCCACTCACCGAGCTTTTGCAGCGTCGCGGGGCCGATCTCGCGCTTCGGCGTGTTGACGATACGCAGGAAGGCGCTGTCGTCGTCCGGGTTGGTCAGCACGCGCAGATAGGCCAGCAGATCTTTAATTTCCGGGCGCGAGAAGAACGACGTGCCGCCGGAGATTTTGTACGGGATGCGGTTCTGCATCAGCATCTTTTCAAAGACCCGCGACTGGTGATTGCCGCGATAAAGGATCGCGTAGTCTTTGTAATTGGTTTTATTGATAAAGTGGTGGGCGATCAGTTCCCCGGCCACGCGCTCCGCTTCATGATCTTCATTGTTGGCGGAGAGCACTTTCAGCTCAGCGCCGTATCCCAGTTCGGAGAACAGACGCTTTTCAAAAACGTGCGGGTTGTTGGCGATCAGAATGTTAGCGGCTTTCAGAATACGCCCGGAGGAGCGATAGTTCTGCTCAAGCTTGATAACCTGCAGCGCCGGGAAGTCCTGGCTGAGCAGCACCAGGTTCTGTGGCCGCGCGCCGCGCCACGAGTAGATCGACTGGTCATCGTCGCCTACCACGGTAAAACGCGCCCGCTGGCCCACCAGCAGCTTCACCAGCTCATACTGGCTGGTGTTGGTATCCTGATACTCATCCACCAGCAGGTAGCGGATCTTATTCTGCCAGCGTTCGCGCACCTCCTCGTTGCGCTGCAGCAGCAGCGTTGGCAGCAGGATCAGATCGTCAAAATCGAGGACATTGCAGGCCTTCATATGCGCATCATACAGCCCATAGCAGTGGGCGAAGATGCGGTCCCGTTCGCCTTTCGCACCCGCGGCGGCCTGGGCCGGGGTTTTCAGATCGTTTTTCCAGTTGGAGATCGTCGAGATCAACTGCTGGAGCACCACTTTGTCATCTTCGATCAACCCTTCGGTCAGCTCTTTGAGCAACGCCACCTGGTCGGTATCGTCGAATAAGGAGAAGTTAGACTTCATGCCCAGCGCGGCGTATTCCCGCTTGATGATATCCAGCCCCAGGGTGTGGAAGGTGGAAATCATCAGCCCGCGCGCCTCTTTGCGCCCCAGCGTTTGCCCAACGCGCTCTTTCATCTCGCGCGCGGCTTTGTTGGTAAAGGTCACGGCCGCGATATGGCGCGCCTGATAGCCGCAGCCGCGGATCAGGTGGGCGATTTTATTGGTGATCACGCGGGTCTTACCGGAGCCGGCGCCCGCCAGCACCAGGCACGGTCCGGTTACAAATTCGACGGCTTGTTGTTGGCCAGGGTTTAAACGCATGGGAGTCTTGCTCAATCTTCGAACGGGGTGGGGATTGTAGCAGAAAGCGGAGCCGAGATTTACCGACTGATGGTAAAGTGAAGAAATCGCGATTAACCCATAGAGCAGAACCATGAAAAAGACCGCAGCAGCCCTGCATATCCTGGTCAAAGAAGAAAAACTGGCCCAGGAGATCCTCGCCAAACTGGAGCGGGGCGTCAGCTTCGATCATCTGGCGAAGCGCTATTCCCAATGTCCGTCGGGGCGCAACGGCGGCGACCTGGGCGAGTTTCAGCAAGGCGCGATGGTTGGCCCATTCGATCAGGCGGTCTTTAGCTGCCCGCTTCTCAAGCCCTACGGTCCGGTAAAAACCAAGTTTGGCTACCATATCATTAAGGTGCTTTATCGCCGCTGACGCGTGGTATATTGCGCCCCGATTTATCTCAACCTATTCAAGGCACGATCATGGCAAAAACAGCAGCAGCACTGCATATTCTTGTTAAAGAAGAGAAACTGGCTCTGGATCTTCTGGAGCAGATTAAAAACGGCGCCGACTTCGGTAAGCTGGCAAAGAAACACTCTATTTGCCCATCAGGCAAACGCGGCGGTGATTTAGGTGAATTCCGCCAGGGCCAGATGGTCCCGGCGTTCGATAAAGTGGTCTTCTCCTGTCCAGTGCTGGAACCAACCGGACCGCTGCATACCCAGTTCGGCTACCACATCATCAAAGTCCTGTACCGGAAATAATAAAAAAACCCGGGGATCTTAATCTCCGGGTTTTTGCCTGATGGCGCTTCGCTTATCAGGCCTACTAAACAAATTCATTCTTCTATGGATTTCGGCTTGCCGGAAGGCGGCCAGGAAGTACATCCCCAGGAACATAGATAACTATGTGACTGGGGTGTACGTACCGTAGCCAACGCATCGGCCAGTCGAAAGACGGCGAGGAATTAGCCGGCAACCGCAATACGCTTCATATCGGTCATATAGCCACGCAGTTTGTGACCCACTTTCTCGATCTGGTGGCTGCGGATGGCTTCGTTGACATCACGCAGCTGGGCGTTGTCTACCGCGCCTTCGGCAATCGCCGTACCCAGGTCGCCAGTCTGCAGGGTGGTCATGAACTCTTTCAGCAGCGGTACGCAAGCGTAAGAGAACAGGTAGTTACCATATTCAGCGGTATCGGAGATAACCACGTTCATCTCGTACAGACGCTTACGGGCGATGGTGTTGGCGATCAGCGGCAGCTCGTGCAGTGATTCGTAGTAAGCGGACTCTTCGATGATGCCGGAATCGACCATGGTTTCGAACGCCAGCTCAACGCCTGCTTTCACCATCGCAATCATCAGAACGCCTTTATCGAAGTACTCCTGCTCGCCGATTTTACCTTCATACTGCGGCGCGGTTTCGAACGCGGTTTTACCCGTCTCTTCACGCCAGGTCAGCAGTTTCTTATCGTCGTTCGCCCAGTCCGCCATCATACCGGAGGAGAATTCGCCGGAAATGATGTCGTCCATGTGTTTCTGGAACAGCGGCGCCATAATCTCTTTCAGCTGCTCGGAGAGCGCATAAGCGCGCAGTTTCGCCGGGTTAGAAAGGCGATCCATCATCAGGGTGATGCCGCCCTGCTTCAGCGCTTCGGTGATGGTTTCCCAGCCGAACTGAATCAGTTTTTCTGCATACGCCGGATCGGTACCTTCCGCCACCAGCTTGTCGAAGCACAGCAGAGAACCCGCCTGCAGCATGCCGCAGAGGATGGTCTGCTCGCCCATCAGGTCAGATTTCACTTCTGCCACGAAGGAAGACTCCAGGACGCCCGCACGGTGGCCGCCGGTCGCCGCTGCCCATGCTTTCGCAATGGCCATGCCTTCGCCTTTCGGGTCATTTTCCGGGTGTACCGCGATAAGCGTCGGTACGCCGAAACCGCGTTTGTACTCTTCACGCACTTCGGTACCCGGGCACTTCGGCGCCACCATCACCACGGTGATGTCTTTACGGATCTGCTCGCCCACTTCCACGATGTTGAAGCCGTGGGAGTAGCCCAGCGCCGCGCCGTCTTTCATCAGCGGCTGTACGGAGCGCACAACGTCAGAGTGCTGCTTGTCCGGGGTCAGGTTAACCACCAGGTCCGCCTGTGGGATCAGCTCTTCATAAGTGCCGACTTTAAAACCGTTTTCGGTCGCTTTACGCCAGGAGGCGCGCTTCTCGGCGATCGCTTCTTTGCGCAGCGCATAGGAGATATCCAGGCCGGAGTCACGCATGTTCAGACCCTGGTTCAGACCCTGCGCGCCGCAGCCGACGATGACCACTTTTTTACCCTGAAGGTAGCTTGCGCCATCGGCGAATTCGTCGCGCGCCATAAAGCGGCATTTGCCCAGCTGTGCCAGCTGCTGGCGCAGGTTCAGTGTATTAAAGTAGTTAGCCATGTCTGTAACTCCGTGATGTTGTGTCGTGCTTATTGTTCGGTTCGCTTTTGCGAGAATGAACTTACTATATGACAGGAATTTTATTGCGGAAATTGATATATTCACAACGTCACGTTGCATTTTATGAAATACAAAACCGGGGAGTACGCGCCGTGGATTTACGCGATCTGAAAACCTTTCTGCATCTGGCGGAAAGCCGCCATTTTGGCCGCAGCGCGCGGGCCATGCACGTCAGCCCGTCGACGCTTTCGCGCCAGATCCAGCGCCTGGAAGAGGACCTCGGCCAGCCGCTGTTCGTGCGAGATAATCGCACGGTGACCCTGACCGAAGCCGGGGAAGAGTTACGCACCTTTGCCCAGCAGACTTTACTGCAGTATCAGCAGCTTCGCCACGCCATCGATCAGCAGGGCCCTTCGCTCTCCGGCGAGCTTCACATCTTCTGCTCTGTCACCGCCGCCTATAGCCATCTGCCGCCGATCCTCGACCGCTTTCGCGCCGCGCATCCCTCGGTAGAGATCAAGCTGTCGACCGGCGACGCCGCCGACGCCATGGAAAAGGTGGTCACCGGCGAAGCCGACCTGGCGATTGCCGGTAAGCCGGAGACCCTGCCAGGGTCGGTGGCGTTTTCGATGCTGGAGAACCTCGCCGTGGTGTTAATTGCCCCGGCCCTTCCCTGCCCGGTGCGCAACCAGGTGACCGTCGAGCGTCCGGACTGGTCGACAGTGCCGTTTATCATGGCTGATCAGGGGCCGGTACGTCGGCGTATCGAGCTGTGGTTTCGACGGCATAAAATCAGCAATCCGTCGATCTACGCCACCGTCGGGGGCCACGAAGCGATGGTGTCGATGGTCGCCCTGGGATGCGGCGTGGCGCTGCTGCCGGAGGTGGTGCTGGAGAACAGTCCGGAGCCGGTACGCAACAGGGTGATGATTCTGGAGCGCAGCGATGAGCAAACCCCATTCGAGCTCGGCGTTTGCGCACAAAAAAAGCGGCTGCATGAGCCGCTTATTGATGCTTTCTGGAAAATCCTGCCGAACCACTAGCCCGCGAGGAAAAAGCGGAATGCCGGGTTATGGGTCTCATCGTGACATTCATAGCCCAGCTCATTGAGACGAGTTTCAAAGTCCGGCTCGTGCTCGCCCAGCTCGAAGGCCGCCAAAACCCGACCATAGTCGGTACCGTGGCTACGGTAGTGAAACAGCGAAATATTCCAGTGGGTGCCAAGGGTGTGCAGGAACTTCAGCAGCGCCCCCGGGGACTCTGGAAATTCGAAGCTGAACAGCCGCTCCTGCAGCGCTTTGGACGGTCGGCCGCCAACCATATAGCGCACATGGAGCTTGGCCATTTCGTCATCGGAAAGGTCAACGACGCTGTAGCCGCCATCATTCAGTAACTGGAGGATCTCTTTCCGCTCCTCCAGCCCACGACTCAGACGCACCCCCACAAAGATGCAGGCGTCTTTGGCATCGGCAAAGCGGTAGTTGAACTCGGTCACCGAACGCCCCCCCAGCAGCTGGCAAAACTTCAGAAAGCTGCCTTTCTCTTCCGGGATCGTCACCGCCAGCAGCGCTTCGCGCTGTTCCCCGAGCTCGCAGCGTTCAGACACGTAGCGCAGACCGTGGAAGTTGACGTTGGCCCCGGACAGAATGTGAGCCAGTCGCTCGCCGCGAATATTGTGCTGGGCGACATATTTCTTCATCCCCGCCAGCGCCAGGGCGCCGGAAGGCTCTGCCACCGCCCGCACATCTTCGAACAAATCCTTCATCGCCGCGCAAATAGCGTCGCTGTCGACGGTGATGATGTCGTCCAGATACTCCTGGCACAGACGGAAGGTTTCATCGCCGATGCGTTTGACCGCCACGCCTTCGGCAAACAAGCCGACGCGCGGCAGATCCACCGGATGACCGGCATCCAGCGCCGCCTTCAGGCAGGCCGAATCTTCCGCTTCCACCGCTATCACTTTAATCTGCGGCATCAGTTGCTTGATCAACACCGCCACGCCTGCCGCCAGGCCGCCGCCGCCCACCGGGACGAACACGCGGTCAATGTGGGCATCCTGCTGCAGCAGCTCCAGCGCCAGGGTTCCCTGACCGGCGATGACCATCGGGTGATCGAACGGCGGCACCCAGGTAAAACCCTGCTGCTGCGCCAGCTCGATCGCTCTCGCCTTCGCTTCGTCAAAATTGGCGCCATGCAGCAGCACTTCGCCGCCAAAGCCGCGAACGGCATCCACTTTGATGTCGGCGGTCGCTACCGGCATCACGATCAGCGCCTTAACGCCCAGCCGCGATGCGGAGAACGCCACGCCCTGGGCATGATTGCCCGCCGAGGCGGTGATCACCCCGTGGGATTTCTGTTCCGCGGTCAGGCTGGACATCATCGCGTAGGCGCCGCGCAGCTTAAAGCTGTGTACCGGTTGGCGATCTTCGCGCTTCACCAGAATAACGTTATCCAGGCGAGAAGAGAGTTTGTCCATTTTTTGCAGCGGCGTTTTCTGCACCGCTTCATAAACCGGCGCGCGCAGCACTGCTCTCAGGTATTCGGCGCCCTCGGGGGCGCCGGAGAGGGGTTGTGAATCCGCCATGATTAGCCACCCAGTTTCGATTTATCGCGAACCGCGCCTTTGTCAGCGCTGGTCGCCAGGCTGGCGTAGGCGCGAAGGGCAAAGGAGACCTGACGCTGGCGATGCTTCGGCGTCCACGCCTGGTCGCCACGCGCTTCCTGGGCTTCACGACGCGCCGCAATTTCCGCATCGCTCAGCTGCAGCTGGATACTGCGGTTTGGAATATCAATCGCGATCATGTCGCCATCTTCAATGAGCGCAATGTTGCCGCCGCTCGCCGCTTCCGGTGAGACGTGACCGATAGAGAGCCCTGAGGTGCCGCCGGAGAAACGGCCATCGGTGATCAGCGCGCAGGCTTTGCCCAGCCCCATCGACTTCAGGAAGCTGGTGGGGTAAAGCATCTCCTGCATCCCCGGCCCGCCTTTCGGCCCTTCGTAGCGGATCACCACGACGTCGCCTTCAACGACTTTGCCGCCGAGGATGGCCTCAACCGCATCGTCCTGGCTCTCATATACTTTCGCCGGACCGGTAAATTTCAGGATGCTGTCGTCCACGCCGGCGGTTTTCACGATACAACCGTTTTCCGCGAAATTGCCGTACAGCACCGCCAGGCCGCCGTCCTTGCTGTAAGCGTGTTCCAGAGAACGGATACAGCCTTCGGCGCGATCGTCATCCAGCGTATCCCAGCGGCAGTCTTGCGAGAACGCCTGGGTGGTACGGATGCCCGCCGGGCCGGCGCGGAACATCTTTTTCACCGCATCGTCCTGAGTCACCATCACATCGTACTGTTCCAGGGTCTGCGGCAGCGTCAGGCCGAGGACGTTTTTAACCTCGCGATTCAGCAGCCCGGCGCGGTCCAGCTCGCCCAGAATGCCCAGCACGCCGCCGGCGCGATGCACATCTTCCATATGGTATTTCTGCGTGCTCGGCGCCACCTTACACAGCTGCGGCACTTTGCGGGAGAGCTTATCGATATCGCTCATGGTGAAATCGATTTCAGCTTCCTGCGCCGCCGCCAGCAGGTGCAGAACGGTGTTGGTGGAACCGCCCATGGCGATATCCAGCGTCATGGCGTTCTCAAAGGCCGCCTTGCTGGCGATATTGCGCGGCAGCGCGGAAGCGTCATCCTGCTCGTAATAGCGTTTGGTCAGCTCAACGATACGTTTCCCGGCGTTAAGGAACAGCTCCTTACGATCGGCATGGGTCGCCAGCAGAGAGCCGTTACCCGGCTGCGACAGGCCCAGCGCTTCGGTCAGGCAGTTCATGGAGTTGGCGGTAAACATCCCGGAACAGGAGCCGCAGGTCGGACAGGCGGAGCGTTCCACCTGATTACTCTGCTCGTCGGACACTTTCGGATCCGCCCCCTGGATCATCGCATCCACCAGGTCGAGCTTGATGATTTTATCTGACAGCTTGGTTTTCCCGGCTTCCATTGGGCCGCCGGACACAAAGATCACCGGAATGTTCAGGCGCAGGGAAGCCATCAACATCCCCGGGGTGATTTTGTCGCAGTTGGAGATACAGACCATCGCATCCGCACAGTGGGCGTTAACCATGTACTCCACCGAGTCGGCGATCAGCTCGCGGGATGGCAGTGAATAGAGCATACCCCCGTGGCCCATGGCGATCCCATCATCCACTGCGATGGTGTTGAATTCTTTGGCCACGCCACCGGCGGCTTCAATCTGCTCGGCAACCAGTTTGCCGAGGTCGCGCAGGTGCACGTGCCCGGGAACAAACTGGGTAAAGGAGTTAACGACGGCGATAATCGGTTTGCCGAAATCGGCATCGGTCATCCCGGTTGCGCGCCACAACGCGCGGGCGCCCGCCATATTGCGGCCATGTGTGGTGGTGGCGGAACGGTACTTAGGCATGCTCTTTTTACTCCCATCTGTGTTTATTAAATGGGACGGTGCGTGCCGTCCCATTTTTAATTACTTACTTACCGGATCCAACCAGCCCCATTTGTCTTCTGTTTCACCGGTGAAGAGGCCAAAGAAGGCTTCCTGAATGCGTTTGGTGACCGGACCGCGACGGCCTGCGCCGACCTGGATGCCATCCACGCTGCGTACCGGGGTGATTTCCGCCGCGGTGCCGGACATGAAGACTTCATCCGCCAGGTACAGGGATTCACGGGACAATACCTGCTCGCGGACTTCAATACCGAGATCTTTCGCCAGCTTGATGATGGCGTCGCGGGTAATGCCCGGCAGCGCGGAAGAGGTAAACGGCGGGGTGAACAGCACGCCGTCCTTCACTTCAAACAGGTTTTCGCCTGCGCCTTCCGAGATATAGCCGTTAACATCGAGGGCGATACCCTCCTGGTAGCCATGGCGACGCGCTTCGCTGCCAACCAGCAGCGAGGAGAGATAGTTGCCGCCGGCTTTCGCCGCCGTCGGGATGGTGTTCGGCGCCGCGCGGTTCCAGGAAGAGACCATTGCATCGATCCCCTGCTCCAGCGCTTCTGCGCCGAGGTAGGCTCCCCACGGGAACGCCGCGATGATCACGTCAGTGTTGTAACCCGGAGGCGGGTTTACCCCCATGCCGACATCGCCAACAAACACCAGCGGGCGGATATAAGCGCTGGTCAGATTATTGGTGCGAATGACTTCGCGGCAGGCTTCCATCAGTTCGTCGACGCTCTGGGAGACCGGAAAACGATAAATTTTGGCTGAATCATGCAGACGCTGCATATGTTCGCGATGACGGAACACCACCGGGCCTTTGTGCGAGTCATAGCAACGGATGCCCTCGAATACCGAGGTGCCATAGTGCAGCGCATGGGACATCACATGAACTTTCGCTTCGCCCCACGGAACCATCTCGCCATTGAACCAGATGTAATCAGCTTTTTTCGTCGTCATTTTTCTTCCTTTGCGCTCAGGCGCGGATTTGTTGTGATGTGGGTTGCTGGATCTCGACGCAGGCAACGTCGACCAGTTTGCTTAATTGACTAAACAGTAATTCGACGGGCCGCGGGCTGGCAACGGTCAATTCGATATTTATGTTCTGTGCGTCCGCCGCGGTTTCCATGTTCATTGCGCAGATTTGGAAACCACGGTGGCGGACAACGCGCAGCACGCGCTCTAAGGTTTCCGGGTTGAAACGTGCCTGTAAAGCGACCTGATGTTGCATCATGATAATTTCTCCAGCATTTCAGAGTTACTGGCGCCGGGCGGCACCAACGGCCAGACATTCTCAAGTTCGTCGATTGAGACATGAAGCAGGTATGGCCCCTGGCTCGAAAGCATGGTGTCGAGTGCCGCTTCAACCTGGTCTTTACGGGTGATGTGTTGGCCAGCAATACCGAAGGCGCTGGCCAGCGTGAGGAAATCAGGGTTATCAGTCAGAGTGGTTTCGCTATAACGTTCCTGGAAAAACAGCTGCTGCCATTGTCGAACCATCCCTAACCGCTGGTTGTCGAGTAATACGATCTTAAGCGGTAACTGCTTGCGTTTAACGGTGCCCAGCTCCTGCACATTCATCATGAAGGAGCCGTCACCGGAGATACAGATCACTGTATCGTTAGGGCGCGCCACCTGGGCGCCAACGGCGGCCGGCAGGCCAAAGCCCATGGTGCCTAAGCCGCTGGAGGTGATGAAGTTTTCCGGGCGGGTATAGGTCATATGCTGAGCCGACCACATCTGATGCTGACCAACGTCGGTTGTCACCACGCTGTCCGCCGGCTTGCGGTCGGAAAGCTGTTTCAGCAACAGCGGCGCGTAGATTGCCTCACCGGGATGATCGTAACGCCAGGCGTGATCGGCACGCAGCGCGGCACTCCGCTCGCGCCAGCCATCGATAGCTAACGGCTGCTGCAGCGCCGGCAGCAAGCGGTTCAGGTCGCCGGTCAGACCGATGTGCGCCTGGCGCAGCTTGTTCAGCTCCGCCGGATCGATGTCCATATGGATCACTTTGGCATGCGGCGCGAAGGTGTTGAGCTTGCCGGTCACGCGATCGTCAAAGCGCGCGCCGACGGCAATCAGCAGATCGCACTCCTGTACCGCCAGGTTGGCCGCCTTGGTGCCGTGCATTCCCAGCATGCCGAGATAATACGGGTAATCGGCGTCCACCACGCCCAGCCCTTTCAGAGTGCAGGTCGCCGGCATCCGGGTTACGGCGAGAAATTCACGCAGCGCCGGTACCGCCTGCGCCATGCCGACCCCGCCGCCAACATACAGCATCGGTTGCTGCGATTGAGCCAGCATCTGCAGAGCCTGAGCCACTTCCGCCTGCGGAAATGCCATCTCATCGGCGACCGTAGAGAAATGGGGATCGAGATCGCCCTGCGCCATCTGAATATCCTTAGGGATATCAACCAGCACCGGGCCTGGACGGCCTGAGTTTGCCACCTGGAAAGCTTCAGCAATGACCCGCGGCAGCTCGTCCAGAGACTGCACGAGGAAACTGTGCTTAGTACAGGCCAGTGACAAACCGAGAACGTCTACTTCCTGAAACGCATCCGTGCCAATGAAGGGTGCGGCCACCTGGCCGGTGATGGCGACAATGGGGATGGAGTCAAGCAAAGCGTCCGCCAGGCCGGTGATCAGATTGGTCGCGCCCGGGCCGGAGGTCGCGATACACACTCCGGTTTTACCGGTTGCTCGCGCATAACCAATGGCCGCCATGGCTGCCCCTTGCTCATGCCGGCACAGCAGGTGCTCCACGCCGCCGTCATACAGTGCATCGTAAACCGGCATAATTGCGCCACCCGGATAGCCAAAAACGGTGTCGACCCCCTGTGTCCGCAAAGCATGTACCACCCACTGCGCGCCATTCATAGTTAGTTCCCCGTCATAAATCGGGAGAAACAGAATTTTATGCTAAAAGTCATCATCTGCTCCTCGCTTAGGTTATTTCAGTTATAAAAAAACCCCCGGACCTTTCGGTGCGGGGGTCTTAGTTCGTTAAGGCTTGATTATTAAGCCTTTCCTCGTCCAAGTGCAGCCCCGCACGGTGGGATAATAATCACCACCACGCTAATCACGACCAAGCTAATCACTCGTAGAAGGGCTGTCATTTTCTGTACTTTCTGGCTTCTTGTTCGAAGGAATACCTAAAGAGGTACCACAGATATCACATAAAACACAAGATTTTTTTATATCTCCGTTGCTGAGCAGCCTAACAGTTTCAGCAAAAATAATTGTTTTATATGAAAAAAATCAGAAATGAAAAAAATTCAGTTTTCTCTCGCCTGCCGCGCGCTTTTGCGCGTGCCTTTCCCACGCCACTCTCTTTTGCGAGCGAAATTCCATTTTCGGCTAAATGTAACGATATAGCGCGAAAAGTATGGATGTATGGTCCTAACTTCTGACTATTACCGCTCCCGTTTTACCACAGGTCAGCCATAATCCTGCCTGGTCCAGGAGGTTTTATGTCGCTCGCCATCGTCTATACTCGCGCGGCGCTCGGTATCGAAGCGCCATTGATTACTGTCGAGGTTCATCTCAGCAACGGTCTGCCCGGCCTGACTATGGTCGGACTGCCGGAGACTACCGTGAAAGAGGCCCGTGACCGGGTCCGTAGCGCCCTGATCAACAGCGGCTACGCTTTCCCTGCCAAGAAAATAACCATTAACCTGGCGCCAGCGGATCTACCTAAAGAGGGCGGACGATACGATCTGCCTATCGCTCTCGCGCTTCTCGTCGCCTCAGAGCAGCTCAATACGACGCGACTGAATCACTATGAGTTTGTGGGCGAACTCGCCCTCACAGGTGGGTTACGTGGCGTTCCAGGGGCGATCCCCAGCGCAATGGAGGCCATCAAAGCCGGCCGGCGTATCGTCGTCTCCGCTGATAATGCGGCTGAGGTCGGCCTGATCGGCGGCAGCGATTGCCTGGTCGCCGACCATCTGCAGGAGGTGTGCGCTTTTCTCGCGGGGCAGACATCGCTTTCACCGCCTCTTGCCGAGGCACCCATTGTTGATGAACGCGGCGAAGATTTGCGCGATGTTATCGGCCAGCAGCAGGGAAAACGAGCGCTGGAGATTGTGGCCGCCGGGGGTCACAACCTGCTCCTGATAGGCCCGCCCGGCACCGGGAAAACCATGCTTGCCAGCCGGTTACCCGGTCTCCTGCCGCCATTAAGCAATCAGGAAGCACTGGAGAGCACCGCCATTCAGAGCCTGGTCAATCTGCATACCGCGAAGACCCGGTGGCGTCAGAGGCCGTTTCGCGCGCCTCACCATAGCGCCTCGCTGGCAGCGATGGTGGGCGGCGGCTCAATACCGGTCCCCGGTGAGATTTCCCTGGCCCATAATGGCGTGCTGTTTCTTGATGAACTGCCTGAGTTTGAGCGGCGTGTACTGGATGCGCTGCGCGAACCCATTGAGTCAGGCAAGATCCACATATCACGCTCGCGCGCCAAAATTGACTATCCGGCGCGCTTTCAGCTTATCGCGGCGATGAACCCAAGCCCGACAGGGCATTATCAGGGCAAACATAATCGTACATCGCCTGAGCAGACATTACGTTATCTGGGACGTCTGTCAGGCCCCTTCCTTGACCGCTTCGATCTCTCCTTAGAGATCCCGCTGCCGCCGCCAGGGATACTGAGCCAGGGCACGCAGGGCGAAGAGTCTAGCGCAACGGTCCGGCAGCGGGTGCTGGCGGCGCGCGAACGGCAAATGCTCAGGCAAAATAAGCTCAATGCTCATCTTGAGAATCGTGAAATGAAGAGCTGCTGCCACTTACGGCGGGAGGACGCTGTCTGGCTGGAACAGACGCTAACGCAGTTGGGGCTCTCTATTCGAGCCTGGCAGCGTCTGTTAAAGGTGGCGAGAACCATTGCCGATCTGGCAGAGGCTGAAGAGATTGAACGCCGTCATTTGCAGGAGGCGCTCAGCTATCGGGCGATAGACCGGATGCTAAACCATCTGCAGAAAATGATGGCGTAAAAAAAGGGCTTACGCCCTTTTTTCTTAGTCATCGCTTTCGGTGTAATCGTCAGCGCCTTCCATCTGCGGTTTGCCGCCGGAAAGGGTATGGAAACGCTTCGGCCGCTTGATGCGCGCCATATACTTAATCCATACGCGTTCTGCTTCCGTTACCGGCTCACGCTCACCACGGCACACCGAGACAAACTGTTTTTCATCATCGGTAACAGGTTCGCGTTTACCCAGTTCCAGTTCGTTAAAGGCATAACCATGACGTTCCAGCAGTTGCGCCTCTTTGATGGTGAAATCACCGTGACGGGAGAACCCGCGTGGATAATTTTTATTGTCGAAAAAACGATTAGTCGTCGTAAAGCTTTCCGCCATCCTACACGCTCCTGATTCTTTGGCCGAGCTATTTATGGCGCGGAGTATTAGTTACGCTTGACAGAGCGTCAAACAAAACATTTAAATCATCACGACAAATAATTTTGTGGAGAACGGTGTGGATACGGAATTGCTCAAGACTTTCCTGGAAGTGAGCAGAACTCGTCACTTTGGGCGAGCAGCAGAGGCGCTTTACCTGACGCAGTCAGCGGTCAGCTTTCGTATTCGTCAGCTGGAAAATCAACTTGGTGTGAACCTGTTCACCCGACATCGTAATAACATTCGCCTGACGACGGCCGGAGAAAAGCTCCTGCCTTACGCCGAAACGTTAATGAATACCTGGCAGGCTGCGCGCAAGGAGGTCGCACACTCTTCGCGACATAATGAATTCTCCATCGGGGCCAGCGCCTCGCTGTGGGAATGCATGCTTAACGGCTGGCTCGGCACCCTCTACAGCGCACCTTACAATCTCCAGTTTGAAGCGCGTATCGCACAGCGGCAGTCGCTGGTTAAACAGCTTCACGAACGCCAGTTGGATCTGCTGATCACCACCGAATCGCCGAAGATGGATGAATTAAGCAGCCAGCTGTTGGGTAATTTTACCCTTGCCTTGTATTGCGCATCGCCTGCAAAAAACAGAAATGAATTGAATTACTTGCGCCTTGAATGGGGGCCTGATTTTCAGCAAAACGAAGTGGGTCTGATAGGAAGCGATGATGTTCCGCTGCTCACTACCTCTTCAGCTGAATTGATCTACCAGCAATTATCACGCCTGAACGGCTGCTGTTGGCTACCTGTTCGCTGGGCGAAAGAGAAACATGGGTTACATACGGTCATGGACAGCGCTACGCTTTCCCGCCCACTCTATGCGATCTGGTTACAAAATAGCGATAAGCAGGCGCAGATCCACGAGATCCTGAAAAGTCCTATCCTGGAATAAGCGGTACTCTCCATGGACGGAGAGAAGCAAGGTATTTTGAACAGGGATATTGCAGATGGAGAGTAGAGATAAAAAAAATCCTTTGCCTGAGCAAAGGATTCTTATAAATGGCAGGGGCGGAGAGACTCGAACTCCCAACACCCGGTTTTGGAGACCGGTGCTCTACCAATTGAACTACGCCCCTAAAGCTTTCTTACCACTAAGCCTGCTATCTGAGCAGGCTTAATGTTAAATAAGTGGCGGAACGGACGGGACTCGAACCCGCGACCCCCTGCGTGACAGGCAGGTATTCTAACCGACTGAACTACCG
>NZ_JASCAR010000034.1:0-87887 GCF_029967715.1 Klebsiella sp. V115_8 | reverse complement strand
GCTCTGCCGCGACGCCGGGGTTAGACGCGAGGGCGCTTACGATACAGCCACAGACCGGGTATCGACAGGCCAATGGAGAGGGCGCCCACGATCGAAGAGGCCTTTAAAAAATTGCTCAGCAGCAAAATCATCATCTCTTCAGAATAGCCAAAATGGCTGATTTTTACCGCGGAGATCATCGCGGTGTAAGCGGAAATACCGGGAAACATCGGGATCACGGCGGCGACGGTAAAAATCTTCGGATGCGCCAGATACCAGCGCGACCACTGGATGCCGATGCAGCCCACCAGCAGGGCGGCGAGAAACGTGGCCCATTCAATGTTAAAACCAGCGCTCATCATGACCATGCGCGAACCATGGCCGATGGCTCCCAGCAGCGCGCACCAGCGCAGGGCGCGCTGCGGGACATTAAAGACCATCGCAAACCCGACGGCAGGGATCGCCGCCAGCAGCATGTCTTCCGCCAGTGCGAAAATAAACGAAATTATGCCCATCCCCGCAGCCCCCATACGGTCATTGCCATCACTACGCCAATGCAGGTGGCAAGGGTTAACAGGCTGGCGATCGCCCAGCGGGCGAGGCCAGTATTTATATGCCCTTTAAACATATCGGCGACGGCATTGATCAGCGGAAAGCCCGGGACCAGCAGCAGGACGCTGGCGGCCATGGCAATGGTCGGGGTGCTGGCAAAGGTCGGGAGGCGCAGCAGTAGCCCGGAGATCGTGGTGGCCACAAAGGCGGTGATGCAGAAGTTGATCTGCGGATGCATAGAACGGTGGGTCAGCACCTGGCGAATGTACATGGCCACCGTGCTGGCGCAGAAGCTGACCAGCGCTCCATCCCAGCCGCCGTTATTCAGTTTACAGAAACAAGCGCAGGAGAGGCCCACCATGATCACCAGCAACCAGCGGGGATAACGCAGGGGCCTAATCTGCGCGAAGCGCTTCTCGACGTCGCGATAGTCCAGCAGCTTATGCTCGGCGAGGATCACGATATGCTGCACTTCCGTCACCACATGCATATTAATGCCGCGGTCGACATTCTTACGCGTTGAGGTAAGACATTCGCCATCCTTAATGGTGGTCAGGACGATAGCGTTGGAGGAGATGGCGCTTTCGACGCTGTCCATCCCCAGCGCCAGCCCGAGACGCGTTGAAAGCTCTTCCACCAGCGCGCTTTCGGCGCCGTGCTGTAACAAAAAAAGACCACACTGGATGCATAATCGTGTGATTGCCCGCTGCTGTGCCCGATCAACCTGCATATTTCCTCTGCTGTCCGCGACGCCTGGTATCTGCCGATACTTTAACCTGAAGCGCCGGGGCGGCTGAGGGGGGTGGGATCAAATAATGTGCAAAAATCTCCCGTCCGCCGGGGTGGCGGAATTTGAAGCGTCCCACACTTTTGCCAGTTTGGTGAAAAGTGCAATTTTTGTCGCCATTCATCCCTTCTTTTTCCCGTCTGACTTATCAAAAATGCAGGAAAGCACTTTTATTAAACAAAAATTATACAAATAATTAACCCTGCAAAAGTGAGACAATCCTATGAAAACACAGGTCGCGATTATTGGCGCTGGCCCTTCCGGGCTGCTGCTGGGGCAGCTACTGCACAACGCCGGGATCCACACGGTCATTCTTGAGCGTCAAACGCCGCAGTATGTGCTGGGGCGTATCCGTGCGGGAATTCTGGAAAGCGGTACCGTCGATCTGCTCCGTGAAGCGGGCGTGGCGCAGCGGATGGATATCGAAGGCCTGGTGCATCATGGGGTGGAGTTTCTCTTTGACGGCCAGCGGGTGCCCGTCTCACTGAGCGAGCTGACCGACGGCAAGAGCGTGATGGTTTACGGCCAGACTGAAGTGACCCGCGATCTGATGGCTGCCCGGGCCGCCAGCGACGCGCCGATCGTGTACGGCGTCAGCGAAGTGACTATCCATGACGCAAAAAGCGACCGGCCGACGATCACCTATCTTAGCGAAGGTGAATTCTGCCGCCTGGAGTGTGACTTTATCGCCGGTTGCGACGGGTTCCATGGCGTGTCGCGGCAAAGTATTCCCGCTGACATCCTCAAGACTTACGAGAGCGTCTGGCCGTTCGGTTGGTTAGGCCTGCTGGCGGATACGCCGCCGGTCAATCCGGAGCTGATCTATGCGCATCATCAGCGGGGATTCGTTTTATGTAGTCAGCGCTCACTTACTCGCAGCCGCTACTATCTGCAGGTTCCGCTGAGCGATAAGGTGGAGGACTGGTCGGACGAACGCTTCTGGCAGGAGTTGAAATGCCGATTGCCGGAGGATCTGTCATCAAAGTTAGTGACTGGTCACTCACTTGAGAAAAGCATCGCTCCCTTGCGCAGCTTCGTCGTGGAGCCAATGCAATATGGGCGATTGTTCCTGGTGGGGGATGCCGCGCATATCGTACCGCCGACCGGCGCTAAAGGGTTGAACCTGGCGACATCGGACGTGAACTATCTGTGGCGGATCCTGCGTGAATACTACCATCACGGCCGGAGCGATCTGCTGGCGACCTATTCGCGACTGGCGCTGGATCGGGTCTGGAAAGGGGAACGCTTTAGCTGGTTCATGACCCGCCTGCTGCACGATTTTCCGCAGCAGAGCGAGTTCGACGCCAAAATGCAGGAGGCCGATCGCCGCTACTATCTGGGTTCGCGCGCCGGGCTGACCACTATCGCGGAAAACTACGTGGGCCTGCCCATGGAGCGTGTCGTCTGACTGAACAGGAGTCACTATGCCGCCCGTCCAAACTGTTCCGGTATTTAAGCTGTATGGCGAGGAGCGCGGCTGGCCGACGCCGGACCTGCTGCACTGCGAGTCGATTTTGCAGCGCAGCAGCCTGTATCAGTGGCATATTCGCGTCCACCAGCATGCCGAAATGGTCCAGCTCCTCTATCTGCACAAAGGTCGGGCGGAGATCGAAATTGAAGGCACCACCTCGGTGATGACGGAGTCCTGCATCCAGGTGGTGCCCGCCCTCTGCATTCATGGCTTTCATTTCTCACCCGGAACGCACGGATTTGTGCTCTCCCTGGCGCTGCCGCTGCTGAGCCGTTTTGAAAATCAGTTCGGCCGACCGCTGGATGTGCTTAGCGTTGCGCAGTGTCTGCCGGTTGGGCGTTCCCGGGGGCGTATGCATACGCTGTTTTCAGCGCTTCGCGAGGAGTACAGTGCCGATCATGATGCCCGGGAAATGATGCTTTACTCACTGCTGGGGACGCTGCTGGCCTGGCTGAACCGGCAGTGCCGCCCCGCACCGCCCGCGGAAGATAAAGCGGAGCGAAAGCGCAGTATGATGCGTCATTTTTCCCGGCTTATTGAGAGCCACTACCGGCAGCACCTCCCGCTGGCGGAGTATGCGAAGTTGATTGGGCTGTCGGTCACGCATTTAAACTATTTATGTCGCGAGTTCTATGGCTGTAGCGCCCTTGGGGTATTGCATCAGCGACTGATGCTTGAGGCGCGGCGTAATCTGCAATACACCCGCATGACGATAACGCAACTCTCTGATTATTTGGGCTTTAGCGACGCCGCCTATTTTTCTCGCTTTTTCCGCCGCTATAGCGGTATGTCGCCTAAAGCATTTAGAGAGGCAATTAAAGAGAATGCTTCATAATGTTCATGCCTGAAATTATTTTTGCTAAATAATGGTTTTATCTTTTCTAATTTATTAGCGCAGGGCGTCTGTGCTAATATTCATCGCAAGTATACACAGGAATAATATTTACTTGATATGACCACGGTTCGGTCATGCAGTATATCGTGTACGCGGGCCATGAATATGCTTTTAATATTCATCCAGTAAATGGTATGGCGATCGAGTCACTCGCCGATCGTTTGCGGGCAAGCGAAGAAACTTCGACAGGAAGCGGAGGTGTTATGTTACCAGGACAAGGTAAGTTTGGCGTCGTTATTAGTAAAATCCCCGTCATGCAGTCAGGGTTAAAGGTGATCTTCAATGAGAACCTCCCGGATTACGAACTCAGTTTTTGTCGCACTCATGATGAGCTCACCCTTTTACAACTGCGGCGAGCGGTGCTGGTCGTTGCGGATATCTCCGGCGAGATTGCGCAGCCCCGGGCCGTTTGCGAGCGTTATTACTCCCTCATGACCCAGTATCGAGATATTCACTGGGTTTTTATGGTCAGCGACAGCCTCTATCCATTAGCCGTTGAGCTTTTAATTCGTCCCGAAAGCTCGCTGATCTCCGAGAACGAGCCGGTTGACCGGCTGATTGAGGTGATTTGCGCCGGTAGCCGTGCGGCTGAGCAGATTAGCCGTACGTTGTTTACCGGGGATGTGGACAGCGATTTCGCTAGCTACCACTCAGCGGCGATGCTGACCCTGTCAGAGCGGAAAGTTCTGCGCCTTCTGGCGAAGGGATGGGGAATTAACCAGATCGCCGCGCTGTTGAAAAAGAGTAATAAGACGATTAGCGCGCAGAAAAATAGCGCAATGCGTCGTTTATCGCTACGCAGCAACGCTGAAATGTATGCCTGGATCAACAGTGCGCAGGGAATGCAAGAGCTGAATATCAATTCAGCTTACGGGGAACAAATGGAATGGAAAAAAATAGCACAACCCGTCATGTCGCCATCGTAGAAAAATGTGTGATGACGGAAATGGCCTGGCGCTATACCTTTAGCCGTGAAGAGAGCAGCCAATACCGCATTCATTTTTTTAAAAATATCAATTTGCTCAGGGCGGTGGAAACGTCGTTCCCATGGTCAGCAATCATCTTTTCACTTTCGGGGAGTCGTTCGTCCAGAGCCGAGAGCCTGCTTTTTCTTCACGAAATGGCGAGGATCCGACCGGAAGTACAAACGATTATTCTGGCTAATAATGAAAGCGAAATGCGTCTGATCGGCCATTTAATGCCGGCCTGCCTGCAGGGTATATTAAATAAATCCGCGCCGCGACGCGGATTGCAGGAGCATTTGTTACAGCTGCTGGATAATCATTCCCTCGCCGGCAAAGAGCACTTTTGCGGCAGAGAGGCATGCAACGATCCGCTAAGCCCGACGGAGCACGCGATTCTTCGGTATATGTCGTGGGGATATTCGCTTGCGGAAATTGCGGTGCAGCTGAACCGGAACATTAAAACCATCCGCGCGCATAAATTCAACGCCATGACCAAGCTCGGGGTTCGCTCTGACATTGGTTTATTAAACGCGGCGGATATCTTGCTGCATTTACCGATAAGCGGCCCGACCAGCGCCGTTAAACAGGTGGCATAACGCGGCTATATGCATACGTCTACCCATGTTGCATCGGTGAGCTGCGCCATTCGTTCTGGTTCAATGCGAACGGCGCTGTGAATAGCTCCCGCTGCGGGTAGCACCTCCTGATAGTGCCTGAGCGAGACGTCACAGAAGACGGCCAGCGGATTTTCCAGACCAAACGGGCACACGCCGCCAACCGGATGGCCGGTCCAGGTTACCACCTCGTCGCTGCTCAACATACGCGCTTTTGCGCCAAAGGTCTCTTTCAGCTTTTTATTATCCAGCCGCGCATCGCCCCTGGCGACGATCAGTACAATCTTATCTTTGATCTTGAGCGACAGCGTTTTGGCTATTTGTCCCGGCTCAACGTTGTGCGCGGCAGCGGCAAGCGCCACAGTGGCGGTACTCTGGTTTAACTCAATAACTTCGATATCGGGGGCGTGTTCGGCAAAAAACTGCCGTACAGACTGCAGACTCATTGGATTCTCCTGATTTAAGGCTGGTTAAATCTGTCACAAGCCTGGCGGAGTGTAAATATCAGCGCGGACAATCCAGATTCTTTCTATTTTGTCGATCTCCTTCACATTCACCGTAACCGGTTACAGTAACCGGTTGCGGTTATCTGCATTGAGATGAATACTGGAACAGTCACTTCTCCTTTTATTTATAACAAAAGAGCCGTGTATGAATCGTTGTGTTATGGGCAGTATAGCCGGTAATCCACCCGCGGCGTGCTGCATCAATAAGCGGTCATCGTAACGGCAGGGTAATCGTTGTTGGGCCAGTATCAATAGCCTGTCAGGAGGGCTACTATGTCTGCTAACCATGCTGCGTTTAATTTGATATTTCGCTTTGTAGAAAATTACATAAGCCCCATAGCAGGGCGGATCTCATCGCAGCGTCACGTCATGGCTATCCGTGACGGTTTTATCTCCGCGATGCCGTTTATGATCGTCGGATCGTTCCTGCTGGTGTTTGCTTATCCTCCTTTCTCCCCGGATACCACCTGGGGTTTTGCCCGCGCCTGGCTGGATCTGGCAAAAGAGTTTGAGGGGCGCATTCTGACCCCCTTTGATATGACGATGGGGATCATGTCGATCTACATCTGCGCGGCAATCTCTTATAACCTCGGTAAGCACTACGAGAAATCCAATCAGCTCGATCCCTTTATGTGCGCGATGCTGTCGATCATGGCCTTTTTACTGATTGCCGCGCCGAAGACGAATGGCACGCTGCCGGTGGATAGCCTCGGCGGAACAGGGATCTTTACCGCCATTCTGGTGGCGATCTACTGTGTGGAGATGATGCGTTTTCTCAAGGCGCATAATATCGGTATCCGTCTACCGGATCAGGTCCCACCGATGATCAAAAATTCCTTTGATCTGTTGATCCCGGTGCTGGTGGTTGTGCTGACGCTCTATCCGCTGAGCCTGTTTATTCAGCACCATTTTGACATGCTGATCCCGCAGGCCATTATGGCAATTTTCAAACCGCTGGTTTCGGCAGCCGATTCCCTGCCGGCGATCCTGCTGGCGGTCCTCATCGGCCACCTGCTGTGGTTTGCCGGGATTCACGGTGCGGCGATCGTTTCCGGGATGCTGCAGATGTTCTGGCTGACCAACCTTGGTATGAACCAGCAGGCGCTGGCCCAGGGCGCGCCTCTGCCGCATATTTTTATGGAGGCGTTCTGGACCTTCTTTATCGTGGTCGGAGGTTCCGGTGCCACCATGGGGCTGGTGTTCTGCTATCTGCGCAGCCGCTCAGCGCATTTGCGCTCCATTGGGCGTTTAAGCGTGGTGCCAAGCCTGTTTAACATTAACGAGCCGGTCATCTTTGGGACGCCTATCGTCATGAACCCGGTGTTCTTTATTCCGTTCCTGCTGGCGCCGATGGTGAATGCAGTGTTGGCCTGGGCGGCAATGAAGCTGGATCTGATTGGCCGCGTCATCTCCGTGGTACCGTGGACGGCGCCGGCGCCGATTGGCGGTGCCTGGGCGCTGGGCTGGGATTTCCGGGCGGCGATTCTGGTCATCGTTCTGGCCTGCGTGTCGGCGATTATCTACTTCCCGTTCTTTAAGGTGTATGAGAAGCAGCTGCTTGCTCAGGAAGCGGAAGAGGCTGAACGGGCGGAGCAGGAGAGTCAGCAGACCGCATAAATAGTGACCGGGCGGCCACAGGCCGCCCGTTGCTTATTGTAGACAGGGCGTTATTTTAACGTGCAGTCGCCGCACTGTTGGACGTCCGGCAGGCGATAGCGCTGGCAGCAGGTGCGTCGGACTAACTGTCCTTCACGCAGCACAACCGTTCGCCATAGTGGGTTATCCTGACCATCGGCGAGTTGTTTTTCGAAGAAACAGTGCTGGCGCAGGGCGGCAAGCTGCTCATCCCCCAACAGCGCGCGCATTTCCCCAAGATACCAGTTAATCAGATAGCCAGTATTGCTCCAGATAAGTTTGCCATTGATCTCGCCCGTGGCTTCCAGCGCCTCAATAACCGGCTGCAGGGTGCGCGTCACCAGGGCATCCATTCGCGACAGCGGTGACAGTCTTTCAATACCGGCATCGCTATGGACATCAATCCAGAAACAGGCCGCCCTGCCGCTTTCGTGAAATTCGACGTGGAAATGTTCCGGCGCCAGGCTGAGACCCTGTGGTTCATTGAGCAACGCCAGCATCAGCGGCGGCACCAGCAGACCGATATACCATTGCGCCCAGAGCGAGAGCAGAGGTTTTGCTTCCCGTGTCAGCGTTGGCTGATGACGATAGATATGATCGGAATAAGTGGCCAGCAGGGAGCGTAAGGCGGTGGGTCGCGACCACTCGGCAAGCGTCAAAGCGTGCCCTGGAGCGGATTCATCCAGGCGCAGGAAATCGAGCAGATGGGGGCGAAGGGTGGCGATTTTTTCCCGAATACTCTCCGCCAGGGCGCGCTCAGCCGTCGGCAAAGGGGCCCGCCAGATAAGTTCATCGCTGAGAGGAAGGGAACGCCAGGCCATTCGATTTCCAGATACAAATCTAAATGATAATGATTCCTGATATTAGTTGTTTGCAGGCGGCATGGCAAGAATTTTGTCGGCGCCACGATGCCGCGGCGCGCGCAGGTTAACTGGCCAGAATAATGTTACGGCCTTTATTCTTAGCGTCATAGAGTGCGCCGTCGGCGCGCGCCAGCGCTTGCTCAATATTGTCATCAATGAGCGGCGTCAGGCCAATACTGATGGTCACGTTGGTGGCGACGCTCTCATTAAACATATGCGGGATTTTCAGGTCATAGACCCGCTGCCGAATACGTTCGGCAGCCTGCCAGGCCGTTTCTTCGCTGCTGTTGGTCAGCAGCACCATAAACTCCTCTCCGCCAAAGCGGGCGACAATATCGCGCGAGCGTACGGCGTTGCGAATAGCAGCAGAGACGCGAATGAGCGCCTGGTCGCCCATCATATGACCATAGTGATCGTTATAGGCTTTGAAATGATCGATATCGAGGAGCAGCACGAAGTGGTTGTCGCCGTCCAGCGCCAGCAGGGTATCGAGGCGATTCTGCAGTCCGCGGCGGTTATACAAACCGGTCAGAGGATCCAGCATACTGAGATCGTTGAGGGTGTTGCGTTCCTGCATGAGTTTATCCATTAATCCTTGTGTGAAGGCATCGCTGCGCTTCTGGATAATATTTTGCAGGGTAATACCGGCAATAGGCAGCATAAAACAGTAAGTCATGCGCAACCATTGTTCCCCCTCCGCCATTATCAGGCAGGCAAGGAAAGTCGGTAAAGAGTGGAGGGTAAAGGCAGTGATATTATTGGAAAAAGCGATGGTGCCGATAAACAGAATGCTTAATAGGGCGATCACCAGAAAGTTAAAATGCGGCGGTGTCAATAGCATCGCCTTTGTCACTACGTGCCATGCCCATAGCATGCCAAATAACAACGAGATAGCGGGAATATTTATTTTCGATTGCGGCCATTTCCAGTGCCAGAGCAGCAGCAACCCGCTGCAGGCCACGATCAGGGCGCAAGGCAGCGTAAAACGAACTACCGTAAATAGGGGGGTGACCAGCGACAGAGAGGATGAAATGAAATTAAGCAGTAAAAAAAGCCGTAAGGAATATTGATATTTTTGTGCGTAGTGTGCTCGCCAGGTTTGTGCAGTCATATCGGAAGAATCATTATTAGTCGTTAAATTTCAAAATGATGAAAGCCAAAAATGAAGAGTCTGATAACAATGTGCAAAAAAAGGTTATTTGCAAAATAAGAAAAATATTTAATATATATCGATAATCCGCTTAATTTATCACCTTCATGAATGTATGTCATTACCGCGAACGTAAAGAATAAGGCGCAGAGCACATCGCAAATGACAAATGATAAAAGTTATCATATGATATTGGTTATCATTATCGTTGTGAGAGGTGAAACCATGCTGCAGCGAGCATTAGGAAGCGGTTGGGGAGTCATCGTTCCCGGCGCGCTGATTGTCGCTCTCGGGTATGCCGGGGTGTCGGCTGACGTATGGCGGACGCTGGTCGCGGTGGGCATGCTGATGTCCGCGGCGATGATATGGCATCGTCAACTGCGCCATTTTATTCTGCTGCCATCGTGCGTTGCACTGGTTGGTGGAATAATGCTGATGCTTGTGGATATCAAACTGAGGGGATAACGCCGGGAGAGGGAAGAATATTGGTGCGAGGGGGGGGACTTGAACCCCCACGTCCGTAAGGACACTAACACCTGAAGCTAGCGCGTCTACCAATTCCGCCACCTTCGCATACCATCGACACTATGAAAGTATCGTTACCACGGAGGCGCATTCTAGTGGTTTTCGGCGACACGTCAATAGTTAATTATGCAGGTTGTATCGATTGCTGCAAAAATGGGCGGATTTGCCCGCAGGAAGCGCCAGCGGTACCAGAAACGGGCCGCCGGCGTGAGAAGGCGACTATTTTTTCGCCTGACGGGTCATGATGGTGCGATAGACCTTAAAACGTCCGGTCTGGGCGATCACCTCATGGAAGCCGAACGTCTCATCCAGCACCTGCGGATACGGCAGGAAGGCGTTGGCGACAATGCGCAGCTCGCCGCCGCTGTTCAGATGGCGAACCGCGCCGCGGATCAGCGCCTGGGCGGCTTCGAGGCTGGTCTGCAGCCCGTCATGGAATGGCGGGTTGGAGATGATCATGTCGAAGCGACCATTGACCTCGGAGAAGACGTTGCTGGCAAACACATCGCCAGCCAGGCCGTTGGCGGCAAGCGTCGCGCGGCTGGCTTCTACCGCAGGGGCGCTGACGTCGCACAGGGTCAGGCGCACTTTCGGCGAATGGCTGGCCAGCGCGGCGGCCAGCACGCCTGCGCCGCAGCCGACGTCCAGCACTTTCCCTTTGGTATGCGGCTCGAGGGTGGAGAGCAGCAGCTGGCTGCCGACGTCCAGCCCGTCGCGGCTAAAGACGCCTGGCAGGGTTTTAATCGTCAGATTATCCAGTGTGTATTCGCCCCAGAAGGCATCGGCGTCGAAGGCGGGCTGCTTTTCCAGTCGGCCATGATAGAGGCCACAGCGGCGGGCGCTATCCACTTTGTTTAATGGCGCGTATTCAGCCAGCATCTGCTCCGCGCTGCGGACGCCGCTGCGGTTTTCACCGACGACGAAAATGTCGCTTCCCACCGGCAGCAGAGAGAGCAGGTTCATCAGCTGGAACTGTGCTTCTGGTTTATTCTTTGGCCAGTAGTAGATCAGGGTGTCGCATTCGGCGACGTCAGCGGCCTCAGCCACTAAGCTAAAACTGACGGTGTCTCCCATCTGGCGGTTGAGAGCCTGCCAGTGGTGGAACTGTTGGGTATGGGCGCGGCTGGCCGCGGTATCCAGACGCGCAGGCAGGTCATCCTGCAGGTCACCGGCAAACAGAACGCGGGCGGACTCGAAATCATCACTGTGGCGCAGCAAGACTTCACTTGCCGGGGTAAAAGCGGACATGAAACACTCCTTCATTAAGACTGGCGCCGATTATAGTAGTTTGTTGGCGCAGATACGACGGATTTGCTATATTGCGCGCTTGTTTAACAGGAGTGTTTCGCTATGACATCCCGACGAGACTGGCAACTACAGCAGCTGGGCATTACCCAGTGGTCGCTGCGCCGACCGGGGGCGTTGCAGGGCGAAATCGCTATCTCGCTTCCTGAACATATTCGTCTGGTGATGGTGGCGGAAACCCCGCCGTCGCTGACAGAGCCGCTGATTGGCGACGTATTGCGCGCGCTGGCCGTGACGCCAGATCAGGTCCTGCAGCTGACCCCGGAGCGGGTGGCGATGCTGCCGCAGGACAGCCGCTGCAACAGCTGGCGGTTGGGCACAGAGGCGTCGCTGCCGCTGGCGGGCGCCCAGGTGTCCACCCCCGCTTTTGATGAACTCCAGACCAGCGCGCCGGCTCGCAGGGCGCTCTGGCAACAAATCTGCGCACATGAACACGATTTCTATCCTCAGCACGGCTGATTTAACCCGAGCCTGGCAAATCGAAACCCGCGCCCACGCTTTCCCGTGGAGCGAACAGACCCTGGCCAGTAACCAGGGGGAACGCTATCGTAACTATCAGCTGTCGGTGGATGGCGAAATGGCGGCGTTCGCCATTACGCAAGTGGTGCTGGATGAGGCGACGTTGTTCAATATCGCGGTCGATCCCGCTTACCAGCGCCGTGGCCTGGGGCGAGCGCTGCTGGAACACGTCATTGACGAAGTCGAAAGGCTCGGCGTCGTCACGCTATGGCTGGAGGTGCGCGCCTCCAACGTTGCCGCTATCGCGCTGTATGAAAGCTTAGGCTTCAATGAGGCGACGATTCGCCGCAACTACTACCCGACGGCCGACGGGCGCGAAGACGCCATTATTATGGCTCTGCCAATCAGTATGTAAGACAAGGTGATACGATGAAATGGGACTGGATTTTCTTTGATGCCGATGAAACGCTGTTTACGTTTGATTCTTTCAGCGGCTTGCAGCGGATGTTTCTCGACTACAGCGTGACCTTTACCGCCGAAGATTTTCAGGACTATCAGGCCGTGAATAAGCCGCTATGGGTGGATTACCAGAACGGCGCCATCACCTCGCTGCAGCTGCAGCACCAGCGCTTTGACAGCTGGGCGGAACGTTTGAATGTGCCGCCGGGGGAACTCAACGACGCGTTTATGAATGCGATGGCGGAAATCTGTGCGCCGCTGCCGGGCGCGGTCTCTCTGCTCAACGCGCTGCAGGGCAAGGTCAAGATGGGCATCATTACCAACGGCTTTACCTCGCTGCAGCAGACTCGTCTGGAGCGGACCGGTTTACGCGATCACTTTGATTTGCTGATTATTTCTGAGGAAGTGGGCGTCGCCAAACCGGACGCGCGCATTTTCGATTACGCGCTGGCGCAGGCGGGTAACCCACCGCGCTCGCGGGTGCTGATGGTCGGCGATACCGCCGAGTCGGATATTCGCGGCGGCGTGAATGCCGGACTGGCGACCTGCTGGCTCAATGCGCATCAGCGCGAGCTGCCGGCGGACCTCGAGCCGGACTGGACGGTGACCTCGTTAAGCGAACTGGAGCAGCTCCTGTGTAAACACTGATTGCCTCCCCCCCGTTGATGGGTAAAATAGCCGCAATTTTTCGTATTCCACATGCGTGGCTCATGGCCGCGTTTACTTAGAAGATTAATTATGACGTTGTCTCTTTATCTGCAAGAGGTGGCCAAACGCCGCACTTTTGCCATTATTTCTCACCCGGATGCCGGTAAGACCACCATCACCGAAAAGGTGCTGCTGTTCGGACAGGCGATTCAGACCGCCGGTACCGTAAAAGGTCGTGGCTCCAGCCAGCACGCGAAATCCGACTGGATGGAAATGGAAAAGCAGCGTGGTATCTCGATCACCACCTCGGTGATGCAGTTCCCCTATCATGACTGTCTGGTGAACCTGCTGGATACCCCGGGGCACGAAGACTTCTCGGAAGATACCTACCGTACCCTGACGGCGGTGGACTGCTGCCTGATGGTGATTGACGCGGCAAAAGGCGTCGAAGATCGGACCCGTAAGCTGATGGAAGTCACCCGTCTGCGCGATACGCCGATCCTCACCTTTATGAACAAACTCGACCGTGATATCCGCGATCCGATGGAGCTGCTGGATGAAGTGGAGAACGAGCTGAAAATCGGCTGCGCGCCGATTACCTGGCCTATCGGCTGCGGTAAGCTGTTCAAGGGCGTCTATCATCTCTACAAAGATGAAACCTACCTGTATCAGACCGGTAAAGGCCATACCATCCAGGAAGTGCGCATCGTGAAGGGGCTCAATAACCCGGATCTCGACGCGGCGGTGGGGGAAGATCTGGCGCAGCAGCTGCGCGACGAGCTGGAGCTGGTGCAGGGCGCGTCGAACGAGTTCGATAAAGATCTGTTCCTGGCCGGGGAAATCACCCCGGTGTTCTTCGGGACCGCGTTAGGTAACTTCGGCGTTGACCATATGCTGGATGGCCTGGTGGAGTGGGCGCCGGCGCCGATGCCGCGTAACACCGACACCCGTGAAGTCACCGCGACGGAAGAGAAGTTCACCGGCTTCGTGTTTAAAATTCAGGCCAATATGGACCCGAAACACCGCGACCGCGTGGCTTTCATGCGCGTGGTGTCAGGTAAATATGAGAAAGGCATGAAGTTGCGTCAGGTGCGCATCGGTAAAGACGTGGTGATCTCCGACGCGCTGACCTTTATGGCCGGCGACCGTTCGCACGTTGAAGAAGCCTATCCTGGGGATATCATCGGCCTGCATAACCACGGCACCATTCAGATTGGCGATACCTTCACCCAGGGCGAGATGATGAAGTTCACCGGTATTCCGAACTTCGCACCGGAACTGTTCCGTCGTATTCGCCTGAAGGATCCGCTGAAGCAGAAACAGCTGCTGAAAGGGCTGGTTCAGCTCTCTGAAGAGGGCGCGGTGCAGGTCTTCCGTCCGATCGCCAATAACGATCTGATCGTCGGCGCCGTGGGTGTGCTGCAGTTTGACGTCGTCGTGGCGCGCCTGAAAAGCGAATACAACGTGGAAGCGATTTACGAATCGGTCAACGTGGCCACCGCGCGCTGGGTTGAATCCACTGACGTGAAGAAATTCGAAGAGTTCAAACGTAAAAACGAAGTTCAGCTGGCGCTGGATGGCGGCGATAACCTGACCTACATCGCCCCGACGATGGTCAACCTGAACCTGACGCAGGAGCGTTATCCTGACGTGGTGTTCCGCAAAACGCGCGAGCACTAATCCCTGACGAAGCGCGGCGCAGGCCGCGCTTTTTTCTTCTTCCGCCCGCGCTTCCCTCCTTCTGGAAAGTTCTTAAAACGCCGCTAATTCGTCTGTTTTTTATCCATATCCTCCGCAACCCCTTCGCCTGTCTACTATATTTAATTCGTGTTTTTAAAAATGCTGGCGTAATTCACTGCGATAAGACGCCAGCGCTGGTGAAAAAACGAGGACATCACGATGACCAGACTAAAGAATGCCAATATGTTGCTGGCGCTCTTCTTAGGCTTAGCCGCGTTGAACGCCTCGGCAGAGACGGAAAAAACAACGGTAGACAGTGCGAAGTCAGCTGCCAGCAATGCGGGAGAGGCGGTAGACAATTCGATTAATAAAGTCGGCGATTTTATGGACGACAGCACTATTACCGCACGGGTAAAGGCGGCGCTGATCGACCATAAAGATATTAACTCCGGCGATATTTCGGTGAAAACGGAAAACAAAGTGGTCACCCTCAGCGGCGACGTCACCAGTGCTGAACAGAAAAGTCAGGCGCTGAGCGTGGCAAAAGCGGTCGAAGGCGTCTCTCAGGTCAACGACAAGCTGACGGTGAAGCACAAATCGTCGAGTGAGACGGCGACGCTGAAAGGCTATGCCGGGGACACCGCTATTACCAGCGAAGTGAAGGCTAAGCTGCTGGCGGATGACATTGTCCCTTCGCGCAATGTGAAAGTCGAAACTAACGCCGGCGCAGTGCATCTGACCGGTACGGTGGCTTCCGCGGCGCAGGCTGAACGCGCCGCAGAGATTGCGAAAGCGGTTTCCGGTGTGAAAAGCGTCCGCAACGATCTTAGCGTGAAGTAAATCGAGTTATTAACAAAAGTGTTGTCTGGCCAAGGTTGCCGAACGAATAGCAGCACCCACTGAGCGATGAGCTTTCCAGAAAGGGTGCGCAAACCGCTGTTCACCGTCCATTATGGTAAGGAGAAAAGTATGTTTCGATGGGGAATTATTTTTCTGGTCATTGCATTAATTGCTGCGGCCCTGGGCTTTGGTGGTCTGGCGGGTACTGCCGCTGGCGCCGCGAAAATCGTCTTTGTCGTCGGGATTATCCTGTTCCTGGTGAGCCTGTTTACAGGACGCAGACGTCCGTAGAGGGACAACAATCCGGGCGATGCTGAAGCCTGAGCGTTTTTACTGACACGTCGTCTTACACAAAGCCAGTCCTGCGGACTGGCTTTCGCGGTTTAAGCGATGGGCAAATTGCGTTACCTTGTCAGGAGAAGACTAATCGAACAGGAAAGCAGGGTGGGGCAACGCATTCCCGTTACGCTGGGCAATATCGCCCCGCTGGCGGTTAAACCCTTCCGACCAGGCAAGCTGGCGCTGGTGTGTGAAGGCGGGGGACAGCGAGGGATTTTCACCGCCGGGGTTCTGGACGAATTCATGCGCGCCGGATTTAACCCCTTTGACCTCATGCTGGGGACCTCCGCGGGGGCGCAAAATCTCTCCGCTTACATGTGTAATCAGCAAGGCTATGCCCGCAAAGTCATCACACGCTACACCACCTCACGCCAGTTTTTCGATCCGATGCGCTTTGTGCGCGGCGGCAACCTTATCGATCTCGACTGGCTGGTGGAGGCCACCTCGCAGCAGATGCCGCTGGCCATGAACTATGCCGAAACGCAGTTCGCGCTGGGCAAAGAGCTGTGGATGTGCGCCTGTCGCGGCGACGATTACTCCGCCAGCTATTTTTCACCGACGCCGCAAACCTGGCTGGATCTGATCCGCGCCTCCAGCGCCATCCCCGGTTTTTACCGCAGCGGCGTGTTGCTTGACGGCGTTAGCTACCTTGACGGCGGCGTCAGCGATGCGATCCCGGTACAGGAGGCGGCCCGCCGCGGCGCTCAGACTATCGTGGTGATCCGCACTGTCCCTTCGCAGATGTTTTACACCCCGGAGTGGTTTAAGCGGATGGAGCGCTGGCTGGGGGAGAGCAGCCTGCAGCCGCTGGTCAATCTGGTGCATCATCACGAAACCACCTATCGCGCCATCCAGCAGTTCATCGAAAAACCGCCCGGCAAACTGCGGATCTTCGAAATCTATCCCCAGCGGCCGCTGCGCAGCATGGCGCTTGGCAGCCGACTGCCGGCGCTGCTGGAGGACTACAAAACCGGACGCCAGTGCGGCCGTTATTTCCTGGCCACCGTGGGTAAACTGCTGGCCGACCGGCCGCCGCTGTTGCGCCACGCGCCGCGTATCGCCCGGCCTGCGCCGGTGGTGGTGCCGCCGGTGCCGGTGGCCAATGAAGCGCCGCAGGCGACCATCATCGCTGCGCCGCAGGCCAATGACGCAAGCTTTAATCATGAGGATCTGGCGTGACGCACCGTTTTATCGATACCCACTGCCACTTCGATTTTCCCCCCTTCGCGGAAGATGAGGTCGCCAGCCTGGCGCGTGCGGCGCAGGCCGGCGTCGGGCGAATTATCGTTCCGGCCATCTCCGCTGAGCGTTTTAGCCGCGTGCTGGCGCTGGCGGCGCAGCACGAGGCGCTGTATGCCGCGCTGGGCCTGCATCCGATTGTCATCGAGCAGCACACCGATGAGGGGCTGGCGCAACTGGAGGCGTCGCTGGCGCAGCGCCCGCCAAAACTGGTGGCGGTGGGGGAGATTGGTCTCGATCTCTATCGCGACGAGCCGCAGTTCGATCGTCAGCAGGCGCTGCTGGAAGCGCAGCTGCGTCTGGCGAAGCGTTACGATCTGCCGGTGATCCTCCACTCCCGACGCACCCACGATAAGCTGGCGATGCTGCTGAAAAAACATGCCCTGCCGCGTACCGGGGTGGTACATGGCTTCGCCGGCAGCCTGCAGCAGGCCGAGCGTTTCGTGCAGCTTGGCTATAAGATCGGCGTTGGCGGCACCATTACCTATCCCCGCGCCAGCAAAACCCGCGAGGTGATGGCGCGTCTGCCGCTTTCAGCCCTGCTGCTGGAGACCGATGCCCCGGATATGCCGCTCAATGGCTTCCAGGGACAGCCCAATCGCCCGGAGCAAGCTGCGCGGGTATTTGACGCCCTGTGCGAACTCCGGTCGGAGCCGCCGGCAGCCATAGCCGAAGGGATAATGCGCAACACGCTCGCCTTATTTTCCCTGCCCTCCGCCACTGTATGGTGATCGAATTCTCATAATTGTTCATCCATATCATTGATTTGCGTAAAATGTGTGAAGCCTGGCAGGCAGGATAGTTTCATGCCGATATAATCACGCCGTTAGTGCTGGACTATCAAAACACAGGGAATCTGTATGCAAATCCTCATGGGACTTATCGGCATGGTGGCGCTGTTGGCCATTGCTGTGCTGCTCTCCAATAATCGAAAAGCCATTAACCTGCGTACTGTGCTCGGCGCCTGGATAATCCAGGTGGGTATCGGCGCGTTGATATTGTATGTACCGGCCGGGCGCTCGGCGCTGTTAGCGATGTCGAACGGCGTCGCCCGCGTAATTGCCTATGGCAATGAAGGGATCGGTTTCATCTTCGGCGGGCTGGTCTCCGATAAAATGTTCGAGGTGTTTGGCGGCGGCGGCTTTGTCTTTGCCCTGCGCGTGCTGCCGGTGATCGTCTTCTTCTCGTCGCTGATTGCCGTGCTTTACTACCTGGGCATTATGCAGCTGGTCATTCGCATTCTCGGCGGCGCGCTGCGGGCGGTACTGAAGACTTCGCGCACCGAATCGCTGTCGGCCACGGCGAACATCTTCGTTGGTCAGACCGAAGCGCCGCTGGTGGTGCGTCCTTATATCGCCACTATGACCCGCTCGGAGCTGTTTGCGGTCATGTGCGGCGGCCTGGCCTCGGTGGCAGGTTCCGTGCTGGCGGGCTATGCGCAGATGGGCGTTCCGCTGGAGTACCTGATTGCCGCGTCGTTTATGGCGGCGCCGGGTGGACTGCTGTTTGCCAAAATTATCGTACCGGAAACGGAAAAGCCGGACGATAACCCGGCTCATGACCGCCAGAGCGCTGACGCGGATAAACCGGCCAACGTGCTGGACGCCGCCGCCTCCGGCGCCGCGTCTGGTATGCAGCTGGCGCTCAATGTCGGCGCGATGCTGCTGGCGTTTATCGCGCTGATCGCCCTGCTGAACGGCATTCTGTCCGGCGTCGGCGGCTGGTTTAACCATCCGGAGCTGTCGCTGCAGATGATCCTCGGCTGGGTCTTCTCACCGCTGGCGTGGGTGATCGGCGTGCCGTGGCACGAAGCGACGGTCGCGGGATCGTTTATCGGCCAGAAGCTGATCATTAACGAGTTCGTGGCCTATATGAACTTTGGCGAGTATCTGAAGGCGGACGCCGAGGTGGCGGCGGCCGGGCTGCAGGTTATTTCAGATCACACTAAAGCCATTATCTCTTTCGCGCTGTGCGGATTCGCTAACCTGTCATCGATCGCCATCCTGATTGGCGGCCTCGGGGGGATGGCGCCCAACCGGCGTCAGGATATCGCCCAGCTTGGGCTGCGTGCGGTGGCGGCGGGGACGCTATCTAACCTGATGAGCGCCACCATCGCCGGGGTTTTCCTCGCCCTCTAAGCCAGTTCCCTCAACCAGCGGCCGCCGCGTCGCTGGTTTTATTGAATTTGTGAAAATCCCATCATTTCTGGCTTTTGGAAAAATAGCTTATATTTCAAAACATAATAATTTCATCACCGGCTGTGTGGGCAAAATGTGCGCCACGGTGTCGAGAGTCTCTGTCATTATGTGTTAGAATTATCACATCCTCATTGGGTGCGGAGTTTCGATTATGCTTAAGAGGGGCGTGAGGATAATTGCCGCGGTATGCGCTGATATTTTGTGATTAAAGTCACATTACAGTAATGCAAATTAGTAAGTAGTTTTCATTAACTGTGATGAATGTCGAAGTGTAGCGGCGAGTGAATGTTACAATAGTAACAGACTCGCAAGGTGAACAAACTATTGAACCGGCACTGCGCCGGCGGAGTATGAAATGACTGATTTAAAAGCAAGCAGCCTGCGCGCGTTAAAACTGATGGACCTGACCACCCTGAACGACGACGACACCAATGAGAAGGTGATTGCCCTGTGTCATCAGGCGAAAACCCCGGTGGGTAACACCGCGGCGGTCTGCATCTATCCGCGCTTCATCCCGATTGCCCGTAAAACGCTGAACGAGCAGGGAACGCCGGAGATCCGCATCGCTACGGTCACCAACTTCCCGCACGGTAATGACGATATCGACATTGCGCTGGCGGAAACCCGCGCGGCGATCGCTTACGGCGCCGATGAAGTGGACGTGGTGTTCCCGTACCGCGCGCTGATTGCCGGTAACGAACAGGTCGGCTTCGAGCTGGTGAAAGCCTGTAAAGAGGCCTGCGCGGCGGCCAACGTGCTGCTGAAAGTGATCATCGAAACCGGTGAGCTGAAAGAAGAAGCGCTGATCCGTAAAGCGTCTGAAATCTCTATCAAAGCCGGGGCCGATTTCATCAAAACCTCGACCGGTAAAGTGCCGGTGAATGCTACGCCGGAAAGCGCGCGCATCATGATGGAAGTCATCCGCGATATGGGCGTTGAGAAAACCGTTGGCTTCAAACCGGCGGGCGGCGTGCGCAGCGCGGAAGATGCGCAGCAGTTCCTGGCGATCGCCGATGAGCTGTTTGGCGCCGACTGGGCCGATGCCCGTCACTACCGCTTTGGTGCCTCCAGCCTGCTGGCCAGCCTGTTGAAAGCCCTGGGTCACGGCGACGGCAAGAGCGCCAGCAGCTACTGATTGTCAGACATTGCCGGATGACGCTTCGCTTATCCGGCCTACAGGATCGTAGGGCGGGTAAGCGTAGCGCCACCCGCCACCATTCACCCGATTCCTCATGGGGGTTACCGTGTTTCTCGCACAAGAAATTATTCGTAAAAAACGTGATGGTCAGGCATTAAGCGATGAAGAGATCCGCTTTTTCATCAACGGCATCCGCGACAATACTATCTCAGAAGGGCAGATCGCCGCGCTGGCGATGACCATCTTCTTCCACGATATGTCTATGCCGGAGCGCGTTTCGCTGACCATGGCGATGCGGGATTCCGGTACCGTTCTGGACTGGAAAAGCCTCAACCTTAACGGCCCGATCGTCGATAAACACTCCACCGGCGGCGTCGGGGATGTCACTTCGCTGATGCTGGGGCCGATGGTGGCCGCCTGCGGCGGTTATGTGCCGATGATTTCCGGCCGCGGACTCGGCCATACCGGCGGTACCCTGGATAAACTGGAAGCGATCCCGGGCTTCGATATCTTCCCGGACGACAACCGCTTCCGCGAGATTATTAAAGATGTCGGCGTGGCGATTATCGGGCAGACCAGCTCCCTCGCTCCGGCGGACAAACGTTTCTATGCCACCCGCGATATTACCGCGACGGTGGACTCCATTCCGCTGATCACCGCCTCGATCCTTGCCAAGAAGCTGGCGGAAGGGCTGGATGCGCTGGTGATGGACGTCAAAGTCGGCAGCGGCGCGTTTATGCCGACTTATGAACTTTCCGCCGCGCTGGCGGAAGCGATCGTCGGGGTCGCCAACGGCGCCGGCGTGCGCACCACCGCGCTGCTGACCGATATGAACCAGGTGCTGGCCTCCAGCGCCGGGAACGCCGTTGAAGTTCGCGAAGCGGTCCAGTTCCTGACCGGCGAATACCGCAATCCGCGTCTGTTCGACGTGACGATGGCGCTGTGTGTGGAGATGCTGATTTCCGGCAAGCTGGCGGCGGACGATGCCGACGCGCGCGCGAAGCTGCAGGCGGTACTGGATAACGGTAAAGCGGCGGAAGTCTTTGGCCGTATGGTCGCGGCGCAGAAAGGACCGAGCGACTTTGTCGAGAATTATGATCATTATCTGCCGACGGCGATGCTGAGCAAAGCAGTCTATGCTGATACCGAAGGTTTTGTCAGCGCGATGGATACACGCGCGCTGGGTATGGCAGTGGTTTCTATGGGCGGCGGCCGCCGTCAGGCATCAGACACCATTGACTATAGCGTTGGCTTTACCGAGATGGCGCGTCTGGGTGACCGCGTGGACGGACAGCGTCCGCTGGCGGTGATCCATGCCAAAGACGAGAACAGCTGGCAGGAGGCCGCGAAAGCGGTCAAAGCGGCCATTAAACTGGACGATAAAGCTCCGGAAATTACACCGACAGTCTATCGCCGTATCACCGAATAGCGATATACTGATCTGATCGCTTTTTTGCAGCGCAAGATGTATGGAGAACAAGATGAAACGTGCATTTATCATGGTGCTGGACTCCTTTGGGATTGGCGCAACGGAAGACGCAGACCGCTTTGGCGACGTCGGCGCCGATACCCTGGGCCACATTGCGGAAGCCTGCGCCAAAGGCGAGGCTGACCACGGCCGCAAAGGCCCGCTGAATTTACCGAACCTGACCCGTCTGGGGCTGGTGAAAGCGCATGAAGGCTCTACCGGTAAAATTGCCGCCGGAATGGATGGCAATGCTGAAGTGATTGGCGCCTGGGCCTGGGCGCATGAACTCTCTTCTGGTAAAGATACGCCGTCCGGCCACTGGGAAATCGCCGGCGTGCCGGTGCTGTTTGACTGGGGCTACTTCAGCGATCATGAAAACAGCTTCCCGCAGGAGCTGCTGGATAAGCTGGTGAAACGCGCCAACCTGCCGGGCTACCTCGGCAACTGCCACTCTTCCGGGACGGTGATCCTCGATCAGCTCGGCGAAGAGCATATGAAAACCGGGAAACCGATTTTCTATACCTCCGCTGACTCCGTGTTCCAGATCGCCTGTCACGAAGAGACCTTTGGCCTCGACAAGCTGTATGAGCTGTGCGAAATCGCCCGTGAAGAGCTGACCGAAGGCGGCTACAACATTGGCCGCGTCATCGCTCGTCCGTTTATCGGCGATAAAGCCGGTAACTTCCAGCGTACCGGCAACCGTCACGATCTGGCGGTCGAACCGCCGGCGCCGACCGTGCTGCAGAAGCTGGTTGACGAGAAGAACGGCCACGTGGTGTCTGTCGGTAAGATAGCGGACATCTACGCAAACTGCGGCATCACCAAAAAAGTGAAAGCCACCGGGCTGGACGCGCTGTTTGACGCGACCATCAAAGAGATGAAGGAAGCCGGCGACGAGACTATCGTCTTCACCAACTTCGTCGACTTTGACTCCTCCTGGGGCCACCGTCGCGATGTCGCCGGCTACGCGGCGGGTCTGGAACTGTTCGACCGCCGTCTGCCGGAGCTGATGGAGCTGGTAGGGGAAGACGACATCCTGATCCTCACCGCCGACCACGGCTGCGACCCGACCTGGACCGGTACCGACCACACCCGCGAGCATATTCCGGTGCTGGTGTACGGCCCGAAAGTGAAACCAGGATCGTTAGGCCACCGCGAAACTTTCGCGGACATCGGCCAGACGCTGGCGACATACTTTGGTACCTCGCCAATGGCGTACGGTAAAAACATGCTGTGATGCAATTGCCCGGTGGCGCTCAGCGATCCGGGCCTACGGTTTTGTCGGCCGGGTCAGGCGTAGCCGCCCGGCAAAAACAACAATGTAAAAGGAACTGAAGATGGCAACTCCTCACATTAACGCAGAAATGGGCGATTTCGCTGACGTAGTCTTGATGCCGGGCGACCCGCTGCGCGCCAAGCACATTGCAGAAACCTTTCTCGAAGACGTGCGTGAAGTGAACAACGTGCGCGGCATGCTGGGCTTCACCGGCACCTATAAAGGCCGCAAAATCTCCGTCATGGGCCACGGGATGGGTATTCCGTCCTGCTCTATCTACACCAAAGAGCTGATCACCGATTTCGGCGTCAAGAAAATCATCCGCGTCGGCTCCTGCGGCGCGGTGCGCGAAGACGTCAAACTGCGCGACGTGGTGATCGGTATGGGCGCCTGCACCGACTCCAAAGTGAACCGTCTGCGTTTTAAAGACCACGACTTCGCGGCGATTGCCGATTTCGGCATGGTGCGTAACGCGGTAGACGCGGCGAAAGCGCTGGGCGTTGACGCGCGCGTCGGCAACATCTTCTCTGCAGACCTGTTCTATACCCCGGACCCGTCCATGTTCGACGTGATGGAAAAATACGGCATCCTGGGCGTGGAAATGGAAGCGGCGGGTATCTACGGCGTGGCGGCGGAATTCGGGGCGAAAGCGCTGACCATCTGCACCGTGTCTGACCATATTCGTACCCACGAGCAGACCACTGCCGCGGAGCGTCAGACCACGTTCAACGACATGATTAAAATCGCGCTGGAATCCGTGCTGCTGGGCGATAAAGAGTAAAAGCTGTTGTGCCGGGCGGCGGCTTCGCCTGACCCGGCCTGCGGTTTTCCAGGCCCGCTAAGCGCTACGCCAGCGGGCTTTTTTTTAGCGTACCGCGCCGGCAATCCACACCGACAGCGCTTTGAGTTCCGCTTCCTGCTCCGGGAAGTCCTCCATCAGCGCCTCACACTGCTGCTGCAAAACCTCAGCCCGATACTGACAGCCGATTAAGCGTTCCGCCAGCGCCTCCAGCGGCGCCGGATTCAGGCTATCGGTAAAGGCCTGCGCGCGGGTAATATGGCCCTTCTCAACGTCAAAATGCAGCTCGACGCCACCCCAGGGGAAGCGCTCGTCCAGCAGGTGGGAAAAGGCAGGCGCCTGGCCGAAGTTCCACTCCCAGCTGCTCTGGCGTGCGAAAGTGTCGGCAAAGTTCGGCAGGTCCGGCGTGTTGTCCGGGGAGATCACCTCGGCGTCTACCCGTTCGCCGTAATGGCTGAAGAACGCCTCCTGGATCGCCTCGCAAACTTGCTGATGGGTAATGCCCGGCAGCAGCTCAACCAGGTTCGCCACCCGCCCGCGCACCGAGGTAATGCCTTTAGCCTGCAGCTTTTTCTGGTCCGGGTTGAGGTAGTTGGCGAGACGGCTTAGATCGGCGTTGAGCAGCAGGGTGCCGTGGTGAAAACCGCGGTCCATGGTTTCACGATAGGCGGAGCCGGAGACTTTGCGGTCGCCGCTGTCGGTTTTGACCACCAGATCGTTGCGCCCGGAGGCGTCGGCGGTTACGCCAAGTGAATTGAGCGCCGCCAGCACAATAGCGGTGGAGACGGTTTTGTCGTACTCCGGTTTGCCTGCCATAAAGGTAAAGCAGGTATTGCCGAGGTCGTGGAACACCGCGCCGCCGCCGCTGCTGCGACGGGCCAGCCGCACATGATCTTCCTCCATGCGGCGGGTATTACACTCCTTCCACGGGTTCTGCGCGCGGCCGATGACCACGGTATCGGCATTGCGCCACAGGAACAGCACCCGCTGGGTGGCGGGCATCTGGCGGAAAATGCACTCCTCGACCGCCAGGTTGAACCACGGGTCGTAAGAGTCAGAAAGCAGGAGGCGCAGTGTGGACATTATAGATTTCCTTTCTTTTCATCGTCTTCATCCTCAACCGGCTTGTTGGCGGTGAGCAGGAAGGGCGATTGCTGCCAGCGGGTGCGTTTGCCCTGCAGCAGCGTGCGGGTCAGTACCACGCCGATTGCCAGGGACAGCAACAGCATCAGGCGTAAGATATTGGTGGTATTATCCACCTGCTTCGCCTCGGTCGCCAGCGTATGGGTATCGAGGGTCAGACGCAGGTAGCCCAACGGACCGTTTTTTCCCGGTACCGGCTCGACAATCTGCTGGTTGAAGTAGCCGCCGGCTTTCTTACCATCCAGCGCCAGCCGGTCGCGAACCTCGACGCTTTCGCCAGAGCGCGCCACCAGGTCGCCCTGGTCGTCATATACCCCGGCGTCCAGTACGCGGCTGTTGTGGGTGAGCTGCGTCAACAGCTGATTGATGCGCTTTTCGTCCGGCGTTTCGCTGCGCATCAGCGGCGCGAGATTCAGCACCACCTGCTGCGCCAGCGTGCGGGCCAGCTCTTCCAGCTGCGGATTGCGTTGTTTCTGACTGTTCTGACTGAACCACGAGGCGCCCTGCATCAGCGCGACGAGCAGGGCGAGACAGATAAGGACAATGACCGCACGATGCAGCCGGAATTTCAGTTTTGCGCGAACCATATTCCACCTTTGAAAATTTGCAGCTTAATGTTGCCAGAAGCGCTGGTTACAAGGTAGCCTCATGCGTTATTTTCCTCGCCTGAATGAAGAGATGTGGAGCCGTAATGCCTAACAGTTTGACCTGGTGCGACCTGCCTGAAGACGTTTCCCTGTGGCCTGGGTTGCCGCTTTCCCTGAGCGGTGACGAGGTCATGCCGCTGGATTATCACGCCGGGCGCAGCGGCTGGCTGCTGTACGGGCGTGGGCTGGATAAACGCCGTCTGACGGACTGGCAGCGTGAGCTGGGCGCCGCGTTAGTGATCGTCGCCTCCTGGGTGGTCGAGGATTACCAGGTGATCCGCCTGGCCGGTTCGCTGACCCCCCGTGCGACGCGGCTGGCGCATGAGGCGGGGCTGGACGTCGCGCCATTGGGTAAAATCCCTCATCTGCGCACCCCGGGACTGCTGGTGATGGATATGGACTCCACGGCGATCCAGATCGAATGCATCGATGAGATCGCGAAACTGGCCGGCACCGGCGAGCTGGTATCGGAAGTGACCGAGCGGGCGATGCGCGGGGAGCTGGACTTCACCGCCAGCCTGCGCCAGCGCGTGGCGACGCTGAAAGACGCTGATGCCAGCATTCTGCTGCAGGTTCGCGACGCGCTGCCGCTGATGCCGGGCCTGGCGCAGCTGGTGCTCAAGCTGGAAACGCTGGGCTGGAAGGTGGCGATCGCCTCCGGCGGCTTCACCTTCTTCGCCGAGTATCTGCGCGATAAGCTGCATCTCGACGCGGTGTTCGCCAACGAACTGGAGATCCGCGACGGCAAGCTCACCGGCAACGTGCTCGGCGATATCGTCGATGCCAAATACAAAGCCAATACGCTGCGCAAGCTGGCGGAAAAGTATGCGATCCCAACGGCGCAGATCGTGGCCATCGGCGATGGCGCCAACGACCTGCCGATGATTAAGGCTGCCGGGCTTGGCATCGCGTATCATGCTAAGCCTAAAGTGAATGAACAGGCGGAAGTGACTATCCGCCACGCTGACCTGATGGGGGTATTCTGTATTCTCTCGGGCAGCATGAACCAAAAGTAAGAGGTAAACGTGGCGAAAGCTCCAAAACGCGCATTTGTCTGTAATGAATGTGGTGCGGATTACCCGCGCTGGCAGGGGCAGTGCAGCGCCTGCCATGCCTGGAATACCATCACCGAGATGCGCATCGCCGCGTCGCCGCAGGTGGCGAGAAACGAGCGTTTGTCAGGCTACGCCGGTCACGCCGGCGTCTCGAAGGTGCAGAAGCTGTCAGACATCAGCCTGGAAGCGCTGCCGCGTTTCTCCACCGGTTTTAAAGAGTTCGACCGCGTACTCGGCGGCGGCGTGGTGCCGGGCAGCGCGATCCTGATTGGCGGTAACCCCGGCGCGGGGAAATCGACGCTGCTGCTGCAGACGTTGTGCAAGCTGGCGGAAGGGATGAAAACGCTGTACGTCACCGGGGAGGAGTCCCTTCAGCAGGTGGCGATGCGCGCCCATCGCCTTGGGCTGCCGACGGCGAACCTGAACATGCTGTCGGAAACCAGCATTGAGCAGATCTGTCAGATTGCCGAGGAAGAAAAACCGCAGCTGATGGTGATCGACTCTATCCAGGTGATGCATATGGCCGACGTTCAGTCGTCGCCGGGCAGCGTCGCCCAGGTACGTGAAACGGCGGCCTACCTGACGCGCTTTGCCAAAACACGCGGCGTGGCGATCGTCATGGTCGGCCACGTCACCAAAGACGGTTCGCTGGCCGGCCCGAAGGTGCTGGAGCACTGTATTGACTGCTCGGTGCTGCTGGACGGCGATGCCGACTCCCGCTTCCGCACTCTGCGCAGCCACAAAAACCGCTTTGGCGCGGTGAACGAGCTGGGCGTCTTCGCCATGACCGAGCAGGGGCTGCGCGAAGTGAGCAACCCATCCGCTATCTTCCTCAGCCGGGGAGATGAAATCACCTCCGGCAGCTCGGTGATGGTGGTCTGGGAAGGGACCCGCCCTCTGCTGGTGGAGATCCAGGCACTGGTGGATCACTCGATGATGTCCAACCCGCGCCGCGTGGCGGTGGGGCTGGAACAGAACCGTCTGGCGATCCTGCTGGCGGTGCTGCATCGCCACGGCGGCCTGCAGATGGCCGATCAGGACGTTTTCGTCAACGTGGTCGGTGGGGTGAAGGTCACGGAAACCAGCGCCGATCTGGCGCTGCTGCTGGCGATGGTCTCCAGCTTGCGCGATCGCCCGCTGCCGCAGGACCTGGTGGTCTTTGGCGAAGTGGGGTTGGCTGGCGAAATTCGCCCGGTGCCGAGCGGACAGGAGCGTATCTCCGAAGCGGCGAAGCATGGCTTCCGCCGCGCCATTGTCCCGGCGGCCAATGTGCCGAAAAAAGTGCCGGAAGGCATGCAAATCTTTGGTGTGAAAAAGCTTTCAGACGCGCTAAGCGTTTTTGACGACTTATAATAAGTTAAAAGGAGATTAGCGATGTCGTCATTTGACTATTTAAAAAGCGCCATAAAGCAGAAAGGCTGTACCCTGCAGCAGGTGGCGGAAGCCAGCGGGATGACCAAAGGGTATCTCAGCCAACTGTTGAATGCCAAAATCAAAAGCCCGAGCGCGCAGAAGCTAGAAGCGCTGCATCGTTTCCTCGGGCTGGAGTTTCCCCGCCGACAGAAAAGCGTCGGCGTGGTGTTTGGTAAATTTTACCCGCTGCATACCGGGCACATCTATTTGATTCAACGCGCCTGTAGCCAGGTCGATGAGCTGCATATCATCATGGGCTATGACGACACTCGCGACCGCGAGCTGTTTGAAGAGAGCGCCATGTCGCAGCAGCCGACGGTGCCTGACCGCCTGCGCTGGCTGCTACAAACCTTTAAATATCAGAAGAATATTCGCATCCATGCCTTCAATGAAGAGGGGATGGAACCCTATCCGCACGGCTGGGATGTGTGGAGTCATGGGATCCGCGCTTTTATGAGCGAAAAAGGGATCGAGCCGAACCGGATCTATACCTCGGAAGAGGCCGATGCGCCGCAGTACCTTGAGCATCTGGGGATCGAGACGGTGCTTATCGATCCTAAGCGGACCTTTATGAATATTAGCGGCGGCCAGATCCGCGAGAACCCGTTCCGTTACTGGGAATATATTCCGACGGAAGTGAAACCGTTCTTTGTGCGGACGGTGGCGATCCTCGGCGGCGAGTCGAGCGGGAAATCAACGCTGGTCAATAAGCTCGCCAATATCTTCAATACCACCAGCGCCTGGGAATATGGCCGGGATTATGTCTTTTCGCATCTCGGCGGCGATGAGATGGCGCTCCAGTATTCGGATTACGATAAAATAGCCCTCGGGCATGCCCAGTATATTGATTTCGCAGTGAAATATGCCAACAAGGTGGCGTTTATCGATACCGACTTCGTCAGCACTCAGGCGTTCTGCCTGAAGTACGAGGGGCGAGAGCACCCGTTCGTGCAGGCGCTGATTGATGAATACCGCTTCGATCTGGTGATCCTGCTGGAGAACAATACCCCGTGGGTGGCCGATGGGTTACGCAGCCTTGGGAGTTCGGTGGATCGTAAAGAGTTTCAGTCGCTGCTGGTGTCGCTGCTGAAAGAGAATGAGATCGAGTTCGTCCATGTTAAGGAGTCGGACTACGATACGCGCTTCCTGCGCTGCGTCGAGCTGGTGAAGCAGCTGATGGGGGAGCAGGGGTAGATCCTCTGCGGGCTGATGCCCTCACCCCGGCCCTCTCCCGGTGGGAGAGGGAGCAAACATTAAAAAAGGCAACTTGCGTTGCCTTTTTGCATTTTATTTTGAGATCCGTTTGTACTTGATTCGCTTCGGCTCCAGCGCGTCGGCGCCGAGGGTGCGTTTCTTGTACTCTTCGTACTCGGTAAAGTTACCTTCAAAGAACTCCACCTTACCTTCATCCTGGTAATCCAGAATGTGGGTGGCGATACGGTCAAGGAACCAACGGTCGTGCGAGATAACCATCGCGCAGCCCGGGAACTCCAGCAGGGCGTTTTCCAGCGCGCGCAGGGTTTCGATATCCAGGTCGTTGGTCGGTTCATCGAGCAGCAGTACGTTACCGCCAACCTGCAGCAGCTTCGCCAGGTGCAGACGACCGCGTTCACCGCCGGACAACTCGCCAACGCGTTTGCCCTGGTCTACGCCTTTGAAGTTAAAGCGGCCCACGTAGGCGCGGCTCGGCATCTCGGTGTTGCCGATCTTCATGATATCCAGGCCGCCGGAGACCTCTTCCCACACGGTCTTGCTGTTGTCCATCGCGTCGCGGAACTGATCGACGGAGGCCAGCTTAACGGTTTCGCCCAGGGTGATGGTGCCGGAATCTGGCTGTTCCTGGCCGGACATCATGCGGAACAGCGTAGATTTACCCGCGCCGTTCGGGCCGATGATGCCGACGATAGCGCCCTTCGGTACCGAGAAGCTCAGATCGTCGATCAGCACGCGGTCGCCGTAGGATTTACGCAAGTTGCTGACTTCCAGAACTTTATCGCCCAGACGCGCGCCTGGCGGAATGAACAGTTCGTTGGTCTCGTTACGTTTCTGGTATTCAACGTTGTTGAGCTCTTCAAAGCGCGCCAGACGGGCTTTGCCCTTGGACTGACGGCCTTTCGCGCCCTGGCGAACCCACTCGAGCTCTTTCTCGATGGATTTGCGACGCGCGGCTTCCTGAGAGGCTTCCTGCGCCAGACGCTGATCTTTCTGCTCCAGCCAGGAGGAGTAGTTGCCTTCCCACGGAATACCTTCGCCGCGGTCAAGTTCGAGGATCCAACCGGCGACGTTATCGAGGAAGTAACGGTCGTGGGTAATTGCCACCACGGTGCCTTCGAAGTCGTGCAGGAAGCGTTCCAGCCAGGCGACGGACTCGGCGTCCAGGTGGTTGGTCGGTTCGTCGAGCAGCAGCATGTCTGGTTTTTCCAGCAGCAGGCGGCACAGCGCGACGCGGCGGCGTTCACCACCGGAAAGATTGGCGATTTTCGCATCCCAGTCCGGCAGGCGCAGGGCGTCGGCCGCGCGCTCCAGCTGTACGTTCAGATTGTGGCCGTCGTGCGCCTGGATAATCTCTTCGAACTTGCCTTGCTGTGCGGCAAGCTTATCGAAGTCTGCATCCGGCTCGGCGTACTTGGCATAGACTTCGTCCAGACCCTTCAGCGCGTTAACCACTTCGGCGACCGCTTCTTCAACGGACTCGCGCACGGTGTGCTCCGGGTTGAGCTGCGGCTCCTGCGGCAGGTAGCCGATTTTAATGCCAGGCTGCGGACGCGCTTCACCTTCGATCTCGGTGTCGATACCGGCCATGATGCGCAGCAGGGTAGATTTACCGGCGCCGTTCAGACCGAGCACACCGATTTTTGCGCCAGGGAAAAAGCTGAGGGAGATATTTTTCAAAATATGACGTTTCGGCGGAACCACTTTGCCGACACGATGCATGGTATAAACGAATTGAGCCACGTTGGACTTCGCCTCTTTCTATTTTGATAGATAGTTCAAAGCCGAAGTGTAGCCTTTTTCGCGCGCTAATCCCAGCGAGGCGACAGGATTCACAGAAGCGTAAAAAAATGTTCAGGACATGGCGCGTTTAGCGTTGTCTGATTAGCATAAGTAAAGCCGCCTGCCGAACCGGCAGGGGCTTTTAAGCGGCACGATGCTGCGAAAATGCACCTGAAAGAGGAAGAGCTTGTGGAAAAAGCCAAAAAAATGGCGTGGCATCTTTTGGCTGCCAGCGTTGGTCTGTTGGCGTTGAGTCAGCTGGCGCATGCGGATTCACTGGATGAACAGCGCAGCCGCTACGCACAAATTAAGCAGGCGTGGGATAACCGGCAGATGGATGTGGTTGACCAGCTGATGCCCACGTTAAGCACCTATCCCCTGTATCCCTATTTGCAGTACCGGCAGATTACCGACGATCTGATGAACCAGCCGGCGCTGGTGGTGAAAAACTTTATTGACGCCAACCCGACGCTGCCCCCCGCGCGTTCATTACGTTCGCGCTTCGTGAATGAACTGGCCCGGCGCAGCGACTGGCGCGGCTTGCTGGCGTTTAGTCCCGATAAGCCGACCAGCACCGAGGCGCAGTGCAACTACTACTACGCCAAACTGAGCGTGGGGCAGTCGCAGGAGGCCTGGAGCGGAGCGAAAGACCTCTGGCTGACGGGCAAGAACCAGCCCGGCGCCTGTGAACCGCTGTTCAGCGCCTGGCGCGACTCCGGCCAGCAGGATCCGCTGGCTTATCTCGAACGGATCCGCCTGGCGATGAAGGCCGGCAATATCGGGCTGGTGAAATCGCTGGCCCAGCAGATGCCCGCCAACTACCAGAGCATCGCCAGCGCCGTGGTCGCTCTGGCTAACGATCCTAACAGCGTCCTGACCTTTGCCCGCACCACCGGGGCGACGGACTTTACCCGCCAGATGGCCGCCGTCGCCTTCGCCAGCGTCGCCCGTCAGGATGTGGAAAATGCCCGTTTGATGATCCCTTCGCTGGTGCAGGCCCAGCAGCTCAATGAGGATCAGACCCAGGAGCTACGCGATATTGTCGCCTGGCGCCTGATGGGGAACGATGTGACCGAAGAGCAGGCCATCTGGCGCGACGATGCGATTATGCGATCGCAGTCCACGCCGCTGGTGGAGCGGCGGGTGCGGATGGCGCTGGGGACGGGCGATCGCCATGGCCTGAATACCTGGCTGGCGCGCCTGCCGATGGAGGCGAAAGAGAAAGACGAATGGCGCTACTGGCAGGCGGATCTGTTGCTGGAGCGCGGCAGGGACGAGGAGGCGCAGGCGATCCTCCGGTCGTTGATGCAGCAGCGCGGTTTCTACCCGATGGTCGCCGCACAGCGTCTCGGCGAGGAGTATACCTTCCGCATCGATAAAGCGACTGGCACGCTCGATCCGGCGCTGGCTTCCGGTCCGGAGATGGCCCGGGTACGCGAGCTGATGTACTGGAATATGGATAACACCGCGCGCACCGAATGGGCGAATCTGGTCACCAGCCGCACGAAATCTCAGCAGGCGCAGCTGGCGCGCTATGCCTTCGATCAACACTGGTGGGATCTGAGCGTGCAGGCGACGATCGCCGGCAAGCTGTGGGATCAGCTGGAGGAGCGCTTCCCGCTGGCCTATAACGATCTGTTTGCCCGCTATATCAGCGGTAAAGATATTCCGCAGAGCTACGCGATGGCCATTGCCCGCCAGGAGAGCGCCTGGAACCCGAAAGTGCGTTCGCCGGTCGGCGCCAGCGGGCTGATGCAGATTATGCCGGGCACCGCGACGCATACCGTCAGCATGTTCCGCATTCCCGGCTACAGCGGCCCGTCGCAGCTATTGGATCCGGAAACCAACATCAACATCGGCACCAGCTATCTGCAGTACGTTTACCAGCAGTTCGGCAATAACCGCATCTACGCCTCGGCGGCCTATAACGCCGGGCCGGGTCGGGTACGCACCTGGCAGGGGAACAGCGCCGGACGGATCGACGCCGTGGCGTTTGTCGAGAGTATTCCGTTCTCGGAAACCCGCGGCTACGTGAAGAATGTCCTCTCCTATGACGCCTACTACCGCTACTTTATGGGACAGCAGGATAAGCTCTTCAGCGATGCGGAGTGGCGGCAGCGTTACTGATCGCCGGGAAGTATGTTATGCTTTGTACTCGTTGAAGAGTACATTCGACGGGCAGCGTAAGCTGCCCGTCTCAATATGGTGGCGCGATATGACCCAACAATCTCCCTATTCCGCGGCCGTTGCCGAACAACGTCATCAGGAGTGGCTGCGCTTTGTGGCGCTGCTACAGCAGGCCTATGCGCAGGATCTGCATCTGCCGCTGCTGCAGCTAATGCTAACCCCTGATGAGCGCGAAGCGCTGGGAACCCGGGTGCGCATTATCGAAGAGCTGCTGCGCGGCGAGATGAGCCAGCGCGAGCTGAAAAATGAGCTCGGCGCCGGCATTGCGACCATTACCCGCGGGTCGAACAGCCTGAAGTCGGCGCCGGTTGAGCTGCGCCAGTGGCTGGAGCAGACGCTGCTGGCTAGCGATAAATAGCGTTGTGGAACGGGCTTAACGCCAGCACGACCGCCTGATGGTAAACGCTGCTGCGGGTTAATTTGCCGCCGGTGAAAACCCCAATCGCCCCCTCTTTACGACCGATCTGATCGATGCCGGTATACTGCGACATGACCGGCCCGAGGGCTTCGCCAGCGCGAACCTGCTCAAGAATAACGTCAGGCAACGGCAGCGTGGCTGAGCGCGCTTCTCCGCGCTGGCAGGCGCTTTCGATGACCACCCAGCTAAAGGTACTGCCATCGTCAATTCCGGCTTCGATGGCGACCCAGAAATCGGCATGGGGCTGGGCGAGGCGCGCATTGGCGACGCGATTTCGTGCGCCAGCGCGCGTTTCCTCGCTGCCGAAGGGCTGTTCCGGCACGCCGCTCTCGACGGATACGGACTCAATGTGGCAGGATCCTTCGCCGAAAATCTCGTCAAAAGCCTGCAGAATTGCCTGAATTTTGGCGGGATTAGTGGTCGCTGAGACAACATGGTGCATAATCAAAACAACTCAGAATAAACTAACGTCATCGCAGTATACTCTAAATCACCCCCAGGGCAGGCGGTAATGCCCGAAAGCGGTCGATAACGAGTTCAGAACGGAAAAAAAGCATGTTACAGGTATACCTTGTTCGCCACGGTGAAACGCAGTGGAACGCCGAGCGACGTATTCAGGGTCAGTCCGACAGCCCGCTGACCGCACACGGTGAGCGCCAGGCCTGGCAGGTTGGCGAGCGCGCCAGAACGCTGGGGATCACCCATATCATTACCAGCGATCTGGGACGAACCCGCCGCACAGCAGAGATTATCGCCGAAGTCTGCGGCTGCAGCGTGATCGCCGATGCGCGCCTGCGCGAGCTGGATATGGGGGTGCTGGAGAAGCGCCATATCGACTCGCTCAGCGAAGAAGAAGAGGGCTGGCGCCGCCAGCTGGTCAACGGCACGCCGGATGGTCGTATTCCTCAGGGCGAATCGATGCAGGAGCTTAGCGAACGTATGCATGCGGCGCTGGCAGCCTGTCTGGAATTACCGGCCGGTAGTCGACCGCTGCTGGTGAGTCATGGTATCGCGCTGGGCTGCCTGGTGAGCACGATTTTAGGGCTGCCGGCGTACGCAGAGCGTCGGCTGCGTCTGCGCAACTGCTCTATCTCGCGCGTCGATTATCAGCAGAGCCCGTGGCTGGCTTCCGGCTGGGTGGTGGAAACGGCGGGCGACGTCTCGCATCTTGACGCCCCCGCGATGGACGAGCTGCAGCGTTAACGGCGGATCGGGATCAGATATTCGCAGCGCAACTGAATCGGCGTGGCCTGATCCCGGCTTTCATCTTCAGGATAGAAGCGTTCAATATCCAGCCCCTTGCGACGCGTCAGGTTCAGCATCGGCATGCAGGTGCCGTAGACCGTCAGGATGAATTCCTGCAGGCCGGTACCCAGCCCTTCATATGTAAACATGACATACTCGCCGCCCTCCAGCGTCACCGGATGGGCGTTCTGCAGGTGGCCGTTAGCCATCTCCGGCGTCAGCGCGGTGGTATAGAACACTTCCTGTTCATCGTCTTTCTCCAGGCTCGGACGCGGTTCATGCAGCCCATAGAGCACCGGGGGGATCGACGGCGAGTTGCCGAGGAAATCGCGCCAGAACTGGACCCGCATCTGGTTGCGGAAGTCGGAGATTTCCTCCAGCTTACAGGTATAGCTCTGGGTTACCCCCAGCAGTTGAGTCGTGGGCAGGGCGACAAATTCATGTTTCGGCAGGGTAAACTCGCCAAGACGCAGCGGCGGACGCATACCGAACGAGCTCCAGTCCGGCGAGCGGCGGTAGAGCGCCGGCGTCAGCGAGAACTGCTTCTTAAACGCCCGGGTGAAGGTCTGCTGGGAGTCGAAACGGTACTGCAGCGCAATATCAAGGATTGGACGGGCGGTAAGGCGTAATGCGACAGCTGATTTCGACAACCGGCGCGCGCGAATATAGGCACCGATGGCATGGCCGGTGACATCCTTAAACATTCGCTGCAAATGCCACTTGGAATAACCCGCCTTCGCCGCCACATTGTCCAGAGAAAGCGGCTGATCCAGGTGACCTTCCAGCCAGCTAAGGAGATCGCGAATAATCCCTGCTTGATCCATAAAATGTCCCCATCCTTAAACACAGGTGCCTGATATTAAAGTAGCGGATAATAGCATTTTTTGATGTTTTAGCATTCAGTGTTTTTTTTGCTTTTAAATGCGGTAGGTCCGTGGATCTGAACGAAAATTTTGTAAAGCTGTGATCTATAAACCTTTTCCGCAAAGTGCGTGATAATCACTCAGCTATATTTTTTAAGAATGGTAACAATATGAAATACAAGAAGTTTGCGATGGGCCTGCTGCTGCTGGCCGGCTGCCAGGTCGCTCAGGCGGAGCAGATTGGTTCCGTGGATACGGTCTTCAAATGGTTAGGGCCGGATCACAAAATTGTCGTCGAAGCCTTTGACGATCCGGATGTGCAGAACGTGACCTGCTATATCAGCCGGGCGAAGACCGGCGGGATCAAAGGCGGGCTGGGTCTGGCGGAAGATACCTCCGACGCGGCCATCTCCTGCCAGCAGGTCGGGCCGATTGAGCTGACGGACAAAATCAAAAATGGCAAAAGCCAGGGCGACGTGGTGTTCCAGAAGCGCACCTCGCTGGTGTTTAAAAAGCTACAGGTCGTTCGCTTCTATGATGCGAAACGCAATGCGCTGGTCTACCTGACCTATTCGGATAAAGTGGTTGATGGTTCGCCGAAGAACGCCATCAGCGCCGTGCCGATTATGCCCTGGAATAAATAAACGGGAGCGCGCATGCAGCAGCCACGGATTTGGTTAGTTGAGGATGAACAGAGTATCGCCGATACCCTGGTTTATATGCTCCAGCAGGAGGGCTTCCAGATCACCGTCTTTGACCGCGGGTTGCCCGCGCTGGAGGCGGCGGCGCATCAGGCGCCCGATGTGGCCATCCTCGACGTCGGCTTGCCGGATATCAGCGGCTTCGAGCTCTGTCGGCGCCTGCTGACGCGCTTTCCGGCGCTGCCGGTGCTGTTTCTGACGGCGCGGAGCGACGAGGTCGATAAGCTGCTGGGGCTGGAAATCGGCGCTGACGATTACATAGCCAAGCCGTTTTCGCCGCGCGAAGTCTGCGCGCGGGTGCGCAGCGTGCTGCGGCGGCTGAAAAAATTCGCCGCGCCTTCGTCGGTAGTTCGCGTCGGCGAGTTTGTGCTTGACGAGCAGGCGGCGTCGATAAGCTGGTTCGGCCAGCCGCTGAACCTGACGCGCTATGAATTTCTGCTGTTGAAAACGCTGCTTCACGCGCCCGGTCGCGTCTTCTCCCGCCAGCAGCTGATGGAGCTGGTGTGGAGCGATGCCTGGGAAAGCCTTGACCGCACCGTCGACACCCACATCAAAACCCTGCGCGCTAAATTGCGGGTCGTTAATCCTGAGGTGGCGCCAATCAATACCCATCGCGGGATGGGCTACAGCCTGGGGCGCGGCTGATGCGCATCGGCATGCGCCTGCTGCTGGGCTATTTTCTTATCGTCGCGATCGCCGCGTGGTTTGTACTGTCGATCTTTGTCCAGGAAGTCAAGCCGGGCGTGCGCCGGGCCACGGAGGGGACCCTCAACGATACCGCCACCCTGCTGGCGGCGCTGGCGCGTGAGGACCTGCTGGCGGCAAACCCGCAGCAGGGCAGGCTGGCGCAGGCCTTTCACCAGCTCAACCAGCAGCGGCTCAACGCCAATATTGGCGGAATTAAAAAGGTGCGGAATGAGTACCGCGTCTATCTGACCGATGCCCGGGGCAAGGTGGTGTTTGACTCGAGCGGAGAGGCGACAGGGCAGGACTATTCACGCTGGAACGACGTCTGGCTCACCCTGCGCGGCCAGTACGGCGCGCGCAGTACGCGCAGCGATCCGCATGATGAAGCCAGCTCGGTGATGTATATCGCCGCGCCGGTGATGGATAAGGGACGGATTATCGGCGTGCTGAGCGTCGGTAAACCCAACCTGGCGATGACGCCGGTCATTCAGCGCAGCGAGCGGAGGATCCTTTGGGCCGGCGGCGCTCTGCTGGGCATTGCCCTGTTGATTGGCTGCGGCGTCGTCTGGTGGATCAATTTCTCTATCGGCAAGCTGGTGCGCTATGCGGACTCGGTGACCGCTGACCGCCCGCTGCCGCTGCCGGAGGTCGGCAGCAGCGAACTGCGTAAGCTGGCCCAGGCGCTGGAGAGCATGCGGGTGAAACTCGAAGGCAAAAACGCCATCGAAAACTATGTCTATGACCTGACTCACGAGCTGAAAAGTCCGCTGGCGGCCATCCGCGGTGCGGCGGAGATCCTGCGCGAAGAGCCGCCGCCTGCGGTGGCGGCGCGGTTTACTGAGAATATCCTCGCGCAAAATACTCGCATGCAGCTGTTGGTGGAGCGGTTGCTCCAGCAGGCGCGACTGGAAAGCCGGCTGGAGATAAAGCCGCAGCCGGTGTCGATAGATGCGCTATACCAACGCCTGGCGGAAGAGCGCGACATCGCCCTGGCGGCGAAAGCCATCACCCTGCGCTGGCAGGAAAGTGGGATGCTGGTCAATGGCGATGGCGAACTGCTGTCCCAGGCGCTGGGCAATCTGCTCGACAACGCGATTGATTTTACCCCCCAGGGGGGCGAGATCGCCCTGGCAGTAGAGAAACGAAATGCAGAGGTGCGACTGAGCGTAACGGATAACGGATGCGGTATTCCGGAGTATGCCCTGACGCGGATCTTTGATCGGTTCTACTCGCTGCCGCGTGAAGACGGCCATAAGAGCAGCGGCCTTGGGCTGGCCTTCGTTCGTGAAGTCGCGCGCCTGCATCACGGCGATATCCGTCTACACAATCGGCCCGAAGGCGGCGTGGTTGCCACGTTGAGACTTCACCGTCCCTTCACATAGCTTCAAATTCCCCCCACACAACCGCCCTATTGTGAGGCCATCACGATAGGGAGAAAGCTATGTTGAAATCACCGTTATTCTGGAAAATCACCACGTTAATAGGCTGTATTGTGCTGTTATCTCTGCCTTTGATGATAGTCAGGGAGCTCATCAATGAGCGGGCTGATTATCGCAGCGAGGTTGTGGATGCCATTGAACAGAGCACCAGCGGCCCGCAAAAACTCGCCGGGCCGCTGATCGCTATTCCGGTAACCGAGACGCTGACCCGCAGGGAGAACCAAAAAGAGGTCGAATATCAGCGGAGCTGGGAGTACTACTGGCTGCCGGAGTCGCTGGCGGTCACCGGCAAACAGACCGTGGAGTCGAGGAGGGTGGGCATCTACAGCGGACAGGTCTGGCATAACGCCCTGCAGATCAAGGCCACCTTCGATCCGCTGCGTCTGGCGTCATTGCGAAAAACGAATATCTCCCTGGGCCAGCCGCGGCTGGTGGTGAGCGTCGGCGATGCCCGCGGCATTGGCGCCATCCATGCCCCGGAAGTTAACGGCAGCGTATTAAGCGTGGAGCCTGGGCTGGGGATCAGCGGCGATGGGGCGGGCATCCATATGCCGATGCCTGCGCTGGCGGAGGACAACAAGCCGCTTGAGATCGCTTTTTCGCTCGATCTGAACGGGACGGGCGCATTTTCACTGGTGCCGCTCGGGCGCAACAGCGAGCTGCAGCTGACCAGTAACTGGCCGCATCCCGGCTTTCTCGGCAGCTTCCTGCCAACGAAACGCGAAGTGAATGCTGCCGGCTATCGCGCCCACTGGCAAAGCAGCTGGTTCGCCAACGATATGGGCAGCTATTTCAAGGATGATATGGAAATCCCGTGGTCGCGCCTGCCTGCGTTCAGTGCCGATGTCATGTCGCTTGCCGACCAGTATCAGCTAACCGACCGGGCGACAAAATATGCCATCCTGTTAATTGGGTTGACGTTTATGGCCTTTTTCGCTTTCGAAAGCCTGACCCATCGCCCCCTGCATCCGATGCAATATTTGCTGGTGGGCCTATCGCTGGTGCTGTTTTACCTGGTGCTGCTGGCGCTTTCGGAGCACATTGGCTTTACCGCCGCCTGGCTGGCCGCCAGCCTGTCCGGCGCGGTGATGAACGGGATCTACCTCCAGGCGGTGCTCAGGGGATGGCGTAACAGCCTACTGTTTGTCGCGGCGCTGCTGCTGCTGGACGGGGTGATGTGGTTTCTGCTGCATTCCGAGGACAGCGCGCTGCTGTTGGGTACCGGGGTGCTGGTGCTGGCGCTAAGCAGTCTGATGTTTTTGACCCGGCGAGTGGACTGGTATGCGTTATCGTTACCGAAAGGCAGTGTGCCTCCGCCGCCGTCTGCCGATGACGACAAACTGCGCCTCTGGAAAGAGTGACGGCATAAAAAAACGGCGCCCTCGGGGCGCCGTTTTCACATCATGGCTGCGGAATAAATCGCATTATTCCTGCAGATCGCCACAGAAACGGTAACCTTCACCGTGAATGGTAGCGATGATTTCCGGGGTATCCGGAGTGGATTCGAAGTGTTTACGAATCCGACGAATGGTCACGTCAACGGTACGGTCATGCGGCTTCAGCTCGCGACCGGTCATTTTCTTCAGCAGCTCGGCACGAGACTGAATTTTGCCCGGGTTTTCGCAGAAGTGCAGCATCGCGCGGAATTCACTGCGCGGCAGCTTGTACTGTTCGCCGTTCGGGCTGACCAGGGAACGGCTGTTGATATCGAGTTCCCAGCCGTTGAACTTGTAGCTTTCAACGCTGCGACGCTCTTCGCTCACGGTACCGAGGTTCATGGTACGGGAGAGCAGGTTGCGCGCGCGGATAGTCAGTTCACGCGGGTTAAACGGTTTAGTGATATAGTCGTCAGCGCCGATTTCGAGGCCAAGGATCTTATCCACTTCGTTGTCGCGACCGGTTAAGAACATCAGCGCGACGTCAGCCTGCTCGCGCAGCTCGCGCGCCAGCAGAAGACCATTTTTACCCGGCAGGTTGATATCCATGATCACCAGGTTGATATCATTTTCAGACAGGATCTGATGCATTTCCGCGCCATCGGTCGCTTCGAATACATCGTAACCTTCTGCTTCGAAAATACTTTTTAACGTGTTGCGTGTTACCAACTCGTCTTCAACGATAAGAATGTGCGGGGTCTGCATGTTTGCTACCTAAATTGCCAACTAAATCGAAACAGGAAGTACCAAAGTCCCTGACCTGCCTGCTGCATGTCGCAAATTAACATGCGCGGCGTAACATGACTAAAGTACGTAATTGCGTTCTTGATGCACTTTCCATCAACGTCAACAACATCATTAGCTTGGTCGTGGGTACTTTCCCTCTGGACCCGACGGTGTCAAAAACGGCTGACATCCTAACCATTTTAACAGCAACATAACAGGCTAAGAGAGGCCGAACACCCAATAAAACTACGCTTCGTTGACATATATCAAGTTCAATTGTAGCACGTTAACAGTCTTGTGAAATCATTGCATCGCCATGCTCTTTATAGTCACAATCTTTACCCGGCTCAACTAGTTGCGTGGATAAATTAATAAATACAGTGAATCCAATGCCTGGAACGATGCGTCAGGTGAAATTTCATTGCCCATCATATGGATAAATGGGTTCTGTTAACATACTCCTTGTCATGGCCTCCTGAGAACAGTTTAGATTTTTTTATGGGTAAGAAAACGCAATTTTAGTGATTTTTGTTGCAAATTTGTAAATTTTCACCGCGTAAAATGGGGGGCTCCGCGCCTCGACAACGCCTGAGAGAGAGAAAAAAACCGCAATGCGTTTAACGATTATTTTAGTCGGTCCTGCCCGGGCCGAGAACGTCGGCGCCGCCGCCAGGGCGATGAAAACCATGGGATTTCGCGATCTGCGGATCGTGGACAGTGAAGCCCATCTGGCGCCGGCGGCACGCTGGGTGGCGCACGGCTCAGGCGACATCCTCGATGGCATCACCACCTATTCCACCCTTGCCGAGGCGCTGCACGACGTCGATTTTACCGTCGCCACCACCGCCCGCAGTCGCGCGCGGTTTCACTATTACGCCACGCCGCAGCAGCTGTTGCCGCTGCTGGAGGAGAAGGCGAACTGGATGACCCATACCGCGCTGGTATTTGGCCGTGAAGACGCCGGATTGACCAATGAGGAGCTGGCCCTGGCCGATGTGCTGACCGGCGTGCCGATGGCCGCGGATTATCCTTCGCTAAACCTCGGTCAGTCGGTGATGGTCTACTGCTATCAATTAGCATCGCTTATGCAACAACCGGCGCCCGCCGCCGCCGCGGCAGACCATCATCAGCTGCAGGCGTTGCGCCTGCGCGCCCTGGCCTTGCTTTCGCGTCTGGGCGTGGATGATGATGCCAAACTGGCCGACTGGCTGTCGCAACGAATGGGGCTGCTGCAGCAGCGCGACACGGCAATGTTGCATCGTTTGCTGCATGATATTGAAAAAAACCTGCCAGAATAAAGCTCTGCCATATATTTTAATTTTGGTTGTATGTGCTGTTTTTGCGGGAGGTACTCCGCCGATCTGGATGTTTTTCCTTGTCGGGGTGGCGCAATACGTAAGCTCGCTGAAATGGGGTTAATTGAGAAATTCATTGACTTAAGAGGGCAGATACTTTAACCAATATAGGCAGGACACACAGACAGATAAAAATACAGAGTACACAACATCCATGAATCGCATCGGCATGATTACCACCATTATCACCACCATCATTACCACAGGTAACGGTGCGGGCTGACGCGTACAGGAAACACAGAAAAAAGCCCGCACCTGAACAGTGCGGGCTTTTTTTTTGACAAGAGATCAAGGGGTAAGAACCATGCGAGTGTTGAAGTTCGGCGGTACATCAGTGGCAAATGCGGAACGGTTTCTGCGGGTTGCCGATATTCTGGAGAGTAATGCCAGGCAGGGGCAGGTAGCGACCGTCCTGTCTGCCCCGGCGAAGATCACCAACCATCTGGTAGCGATGATTGAAAAGACCATTGGCGGCCAGGATGCCCTCCCCAATATTGCCGACGCTGAACGCATTTTTACCGAACTTCTTCAGGGCCTTGCCGACGCCCAGCCCGCTTTCCCGCTCGCCCAGCTGAAAGCCTTTGTTGAGCAGGAGTTTGCTCAGATTAAGCATGTCCTGCACGGTATCAGCCTGCTGGGTCAGTGCCCGGACAGCGTCAATGCCGCGCTGATCTGCCGAGGCGAAAAGCTCTCCATCGCCATCATGGCGGGTCTGCTGGAAGCCCGTGGTCATAAAGTCAGTGTGATTAACCCGGTGGAAAAACTGCTCGCGGTGGGCCACTATCTGGAATCCACGGTCGATATCGCCGAATCCACCCGCCGCATCGCCGCCAGCCAGATCCCGGCAGACCATATGATCCTGATGGCCGGGTTTACCGCCGGCAATGAGAAGGGGGAGCTGGTGGTGCTGGGGCGCAACGGCTCCGACTATTCGGCTGCGGTACTGGCCGCCTGCCTGCGCGCCGACTGCTGCGAAATCTGGACCGATGTCGACGGCGTGTACACTTGCGACCCGCGCCAGGTGCCGGATGCGCGTCTGCTGAAATCGATGTCTTATCAGGAGGCGATGGAGCTCTCCTACTTTGGCGCGAAAGTGCTGCACCCGCGCACCATCGCCCCTATCGCCCAGTTCCAAATCCCATGTCTGATTAAAAATACTGGCAACCCGCAGGCGCCGGGAACGCTCATCGGCGCCAGCCGCGACGAGGACGATCTGCCGGTCAAAGGCATCTCTAACCTCAACAACATGGCGATGTTCAACGTCTCCGGGCCGGGGATGAAAGGCATGGTCGGCATGGCGGCCCGCGTCTTCGCCACGATGTCCCGCGCCGGCATCTCGGTCGTGCTGATCACCCAATCCTCTTCCGAGTACAGCATCAGTTTCTGCGTGCCGCAGAGCGACTGTGCGCGTGCTAAACGGGCGATGGAAGATGAGTTTTATCTCGAGCTGAAAGAGGGGCTGCTGGAGCCGCTGGCCATTATGGAGCGTCTGGCTATTATCTCGGTGGTGGGCGACGGAATGCGCACCCTGCGCGGTATCTCGGCAAAGTTTTTTGCCGCGCTGGCCCGCGCCAATATCAATATCGTGGCGATTGCCCAGGGTTCATCCGAGCGCTCCATTTCGGTGGTGGTCAGCAATGACGACGCCACCACCGGCGTGCGCGTGACCCATCAGATGCTGTTCAACACCGACCAGGTGATCGAAGTGTTCGTCATCGGCGTCGGCGGCGTCGGCGGCGCGCTGCTGGAGCAAATCAAACGCCAGCAGAGTTGGCTGAAGAGCAAACATATCGATCTGCGCGTTTGCGGCGTGGCCAACTCTCAGGCGCTGCTGACCAGCGTGCATGGTCTGAATCTGGAAAACTGGAGTGAGTCGCTGGCGGAGGCGAAAGAACCCTTTAATCTTGGCCGCCTGATCCGCCTGGTAAAAGAGTACCACCTGCTGAATCCGGTGATCGTCGACTGTACCTCCAGCCAGGCGGTCGCCGATCAGTACGCCGACTTCCTGCGCGAAGGTTTCCATGTGGTCACGCCGAATAAAAAGGCCAATACCTCTTCGCTGGATTATTATCATCAGCTGCGCCATGCCGCGAGCAGCTCGCGCCGCAAGTTCCTCTATGACACTAACGTTGGCGCTGGCCTGCCGGTGATTGAGAACCTGCAGAACCTGCTCAACGCCGGCGATGAACTGCGCCATTTCTCCGGGATCCTCTCCGGCTCTCTGTCGTTTATCTTCGGCAAGCTGGATGAGGGCGTGAGTTTCTCGGCGGCGACGGCGATGGCCCGTGAGATGGGGTATACCGAGCCGGATCCGCGCGACGATTTATCCGGGGTGGATGTCGCGCGTAAGCTGCTGATTCTGGCCCGTGAGACCGGACGTGAACTGGAGCTGTCGGACATTATCGTCGAGTCGGCGCTGCCGGCGGACTTCGACGCCAGCGGTGATGTTGAGACCTTTATGGCCCGCCTGCCGTCGCTGGATGATGCGTTCGCCTCGCGGATCGCTAAGGCGCGCGATGAAGGTAAAGTCTTGCGCTATGTCGGTAATATCGAAGAGGATGGTACCTGCCGGGTGAAAATTGCCGCCGTTGACGGCAACGATCCGCTGTTCAAAGTCAAAAATGGCGAGAACGCGCTGGCCTTTTACAGCCACTATTATCAGCCATTGCCGCTGGTGCTGCGCGGCTATGGTGCCGGGAACGACGTCACGGCGGCCGGTGTTTTCGCCGACCTGCTGCGCACCCTTTCCTGGAAGTTAGGAGTTTAAGATGGTCAAAGTATATGCCCCGGCTTCCAGTGCCAATATGAGCGTCGGGTTTGATGTGTTGGGCGCGGCGGTCACGCCGGTCGATGGCACGCTGCTGGGCGACAACGTTACTGTCGAAGCGGCGGAGCAATTCAGCCTGCAGAATCTGGGACGCTTCGCCAGCAAACTGCCGACGGCGCCGCAGGAGAACATTGTTTACCAGTGCTGGGAAAGCTTTTGCCGGGAGATCGGTAAAACGGTGCCGGTGGCGATGACCCTGGAAAAAAACATGCCGATTGGCTCCGGGCTGGGCTCCAGCGCCTGCTCGGTGGTCGCCGCGCTGGTGGCGATGAACGAGTTTTGCGGTAAGCCGCTGAACGAGACGCGCATGCTGGCGCTGATGGGGGAGATGGAAGGGCGTATCTCCGGCAGCATTCACTACGACAACGTGGCGCCGTGCTATCTTGGCGGTATGCAGTTGATGATCGAAGAGAACGGGATTATCAGCCAGCAGGTGCCCGGGTTTGATGAGTGGCTGTGGGTGCTGGCCTATCCGGGGATTAAAGTATCCACCGCCGAAGCGCGGGCGATTCTGCCGGCGCAGTACCGCCGTCAGGATTGTATCGCCCATGGTCGCCACCTCGCGGGCTTTATTCACGCCTGCTACACCCGCCAGCCGCAGCTGGCGGCAAAATTGATGAAAGATGTGATTGCCGAACCGTACCGAACCAAACTGCTGCCGGGCTTTAGCGAAGCGCGTCAGGCGGCCATGGAGATGGGCGCCCAGGCTTGCGGCATCTCCGGCTCTGGCCCAACGCTGTTCGCGTTGTGCGATAAGCCGGACACCGCACAGCGCGTCGCCGACTGGCTTGGCGCGCACTATCTGCAGAATCAGGAAGGCTTTGTTCATATTTGCCGGCTGGACACGGCGGGCGCACGCGTAGTGGGATAACCAATGAAACTGTATAACTTAAAAGATCACAATGAGCAGGTCAGCTTTGCGCAGGCCGTTACCCAGGGACTTGGCAAGCATCAGGGCCTGTTCTTTCCGCACGATCTGCCGGAATTCAGCCTGACTGAAATCGACGACATGCTGGCGCAGGATTTTGTCACCCGCAGCGCCAAAATTTTATCCGCCTTTATCGGCGATGAGATCCCGCAGGATGTCCTGCAGCAGCGGGTCCGCGCGGCGTTTGCGTTTCCGGCGCCGGTGAGCAAGGTTCAGGAGGATGTCGGCTGTCTGGAGCTGTTCCATGGCCCCACGCTGGCCTTCAAGGATTTCGGCGGCCGCTTTATGGCGCAGATGCTGACCCATATCGCAGGCGATAAGCCGGTCACCATCCTCACGGCAACCTCTGGCGATACCGGGGCGGCGGTGGCGCATGCTTTCTACGGACTGCCGAACGTTAAGGTAGTGATCCTCTACCCGCGCGGCAAGATCAGCCCGCTGCAGGAGAAGCTGTTCTGTACTCTCGGCGGCAACATTGAAACCGTGGCGATTGACGGCGACTTCGACGCCTGCCAGGCGCTGGTGAAGCAGGCGTTTGACGATGAAGAACTGAAGGCGACGCTGGGGCTCAACTCGGCTAACTCCATTAACATCAGCCGCTTGCTGGCGCAGATCTGCTACTACTTCGAAGCGGCGGCGCAGCTGCCGCAGGAAGCCCGCAATCAGCTGGTGATTTCCGTGCCGAGCGGCAACTTCGGCGATCTGACCGCCGGTCTGCTGGCGAAGTCGCTGGGTCTGCCGATCAAACGCTTTATCGCTGCCACCAATGCCAACGACACCGTTCCGCGCTATCTGCAGGGCGGCGAGTGGGCGCCAAAAGCCACCCAGGCGACGCTGTCCAACGCCATGGACGTCAGCCAGCCGAACAACTGGCCGCGTGTCGAAGAGCTGTTCCGCCGTAAAATCTGGCGTCTCAGCGAGCTGGGCTATGCCGCGGTCGATGATGAGACCACCAAAGCGGCAATGCGCGAGCTGAAGGCCATCGGCTACATCTCTGAGCCGCACGCGGCGATTGCCTGGCGCGCGCTGCGCGATCAGCTGCAGCCGGGAGAGTACGGTCTGTTCCTCGGCACCGCCCATCCGGCGAAGTTCAAAGAGAGCGTGGAGGAGATCCTGCAGGAGACCCTGCCGCTGCCGAAAGAGCTGGCCGACCGCGCCGACCTGCCGCTGCTGTCTCACAACCTGCCGGCGGATTTCGCCGCGCTGCGTAAGCTGATGATGGGCTAAATCCTTACCGTCCCCCTGTTGCGTCGATCGCCGTAGGGGGACCGTTTACTTACTGCTCGTGGCGTTTAAACACCAGTTCGCCTTTCTCCGACGCCTCCGCATCAAAGAAATAGCCTTCGCTATTAAAGGATTTCAGCTGTTCCGGCTGGGTTAAGCGGTTTTCAATAATGTAGCGACTCATCAGGCCACGGGCCTTCTTGGCATAGAAGCTGATCACTTTGAATTTGCCGTTCTTCTCATCGAGGAATACCGGCTTGATCAGCTGGCCCTGCAATTTTTGCGTTTTCACCGATTTAAAATATTCATCGGAAGCCAGGTTGATGACGATATCGTCGCCCTGAGCCTGCAGCGCCTGATTCAGCTTCTCGGTAATGGTCTCGCCCCAGAACTGGTACAGATCTTTGCCGCGGGGGTTTTCCAGACGGATCCCCATCTCAAGGCGGTAGGGCTGCATCAGGTCCAGCGGACGCAGCACGCCATACAGGCCGGAGAGCATGCGCAGGTGTCGCTGGGCGAAGTCAAAGTCGTCCTCCGTGAGCGTCTCTGCCTGCAGGCCGGTGTAGACATCGCCCTTAAAGGCGAGGATCGCCTGACGGGCATTTTGCGGCGTAAAGTCAGGGTGCCAGTCGTGGAAACGGGTGGCGTTCAGATCCGCCAGCTTGTCGCTGATGCTCATCAGCTTGCCGATTTGCGGCGCGGTCAGCTGACGGGCGATGCTGATAAGCTGTTGAGAATACTCGAGGAGTTCGGGCTGGGTATAGCGAGTCGTTGCCAGCGGGCTTTGATAATCGAGCGTTTTAGCAGGTGAAATCAGAATCAGCATATCCAGTCCTTGCAGGTAATTTCGACGAATTTTAACAAAAAAAGTGCATGGTGGGATCGATAGCTGCGATTGCCGCGCTATTCGCGCGGCAGTTCATTCCACGCGCCCGGGGCCAGCTGTTGGTGAATCTCAGGATAGCGCGACGCATCGAAAGTAGGCTGAATGCCCAGCTGGCGCTGACGCAGATAATCACTGACGATAATCCGCACCGTCGGGGAGAGCAGCAGGATGGCCGTCAGGTTGGTCATCGCCATCAGCGCCATAATGATATCCGCGCTCTGCCAGACGACCGGCAGGCTAACCAGGGTTCCCAGCAGCACCATCAGGACGGTAAGTATCCGCAGCGCCCAGATATAGCGCGGCTTATCCAGACGCAGAAAGACCAGATTATTTTCCGCGTACAGGTAGTTGGCGACGATAGAGCTAAAGGCGAACAGCAGCACGATGAAAGCGATAAAACCCGCCCCCCAGCCCCCGACCAGCATGCTCATCGCGTGCTGCAGGGCCTGGATGCCGTTGAGCGTATACTCATTGTCAGGGTGGGGCGCCAGCATGACGATAATCGCGCTGGCGGTACAGATGACGATGGTATCGATAAACACGCCAATCATCTGCACGATACCCTGCGCCGCCGGGTGCGGCGGCCAGGAGGCGGCGGCTGCGGCGGCGTTAGGCGAAGAGCCCATTCCTGCTTCATTGGAGAACATGCCGCGCTGAAAGCCGCTGGTCAGCGCCTGGCTGATGGTGTAGCCCACCGCGCCGGCGGCGGCTTCCTGCCAGCCGAAGGCGCAGCGAAAGATGGTGGCGAAAATCGTCGGCAGGGCGGTGATATGCCACAGGCCGATAAGCAGGCTGGTGGCGATCCACAGCAGCGCCATGATGGGGACGATCCACTGCATCAGGCGCGCCACGCCGCGTAAACCACGGCGGATAGCCAGCAGAACGACAACGGCCAGCACGCCGCCGCTGACTGCCGCCGGCAGATCGAACGCATAGCGCAGGGCATGGGCCACGGAGTTGGCCTGTACGGTATTGAAGATAAAGCCATAGGCCAGCAGCAGGAGGATCGAAAACAGAACGCCCATCCAGCGCATGCCGAGCCCGCGCGCCATATACCAGGCTGGGCCGCCGCGAAACTGACCGCGGCTATCGCGCTCTTTATACAGCTGGGCAAGGGAACATTCGGCGAAGCTGCTGGCCATGCCGAGCAGGGCGGAGACCCACATCCAGAATACGGCGCCGGGCCCGCCGGCGGCGATAGCCAGCGTGACGCCGGCAAGATTGCCGCTGCCGACTCGCGCAGCAAGGCTGGTACAGAGCGCCTGAAAGGAGGTTAAACCGCCCGGCTGCGGGTGCAGGCTTTTTTTCAGGCTGCGGCCAAATTTGCGCACGTAACGGAACTGAATACCCCGGGTTTGCCAGCTAAACCAGATACCGGCGCCCAGTAGCAGATAAATCATCACTGAGCCCCAGAGTATTTCATTGATAAATGAGAGAAAATCAGGCATTAAACATCCTCTTGTCCATGCCGGCACGCCAGTGTAAGCGTTACCAATTAAGTGACAATCCTTGCGCTTTCAGCAAATTAATCTGCATAGTTTATCACACTCTGCGCTCTTCTCTCGTCGGCGGTTGCGCTGACCCGGCAGCGTGTTATCATCTGGGCAGACCGGTTACATCCCCTTAACTGCTGTTTAAGAGAAATATATCATGACGGATAAATTAACTTCTCTGCGTCAGTACACCACTGTCGTCGCTGACACCGGAGATATTGCGGCAATGAAGCTGTATCAGCCTCAGGATGCCACCACCAACCCTTCCCTGATCCTCGGCGCGGCTCAGATCCCTGAGTACCGTAAGCTGATTGACGACGCTGTGGCCTGGGCTCGTAGCCAGAGCAGCGATCGCGCGCAGCAGATCCTCGATGCTTCCGACAAGCTGGCGGTGAACATCGGTCTCGAAATTCTGAAACTGATCCCGGGCCGTATCTCCACCGAAGTGGATGCGCGTCTCTCCTACGACACCGAAGCGTCTATCGCTAAAGCCAAGCGCATCATCAAGCTGTATAACGACGCGGGCATCAGCAACGATCGTATTCTGATTAAGCTGGCTTCCACCTGGCAGGGCATTCGCGCCGCTGAACAGCTGGAAAAAGAGGGCATCAACTGCAACCTGACGCTGCTGTTCTCCTTCGCTCAGGCTCGCGCTTGCGCCGAAGCGGGCGTCTTCCTGATTTCGCCGTTCGTTGGCCGTATCCTCGACTGGTACAAAGCCAACACCGATAAGAAAGAGTACGCGCCGGCTGAAGATCCGGGCGTGGTGTCCGTCAGTGAAATCTACGAGTACTACAAGCAGCACGGTTATGAAACCGTGGTGATGGGCGCCAGCTTCCGTAACGTTGGCGAAATTCTGGAACTGGCTGGCTGTGACCGCCTGACCATCGCCCCGGCACTGCTGAAAGAGCTGTCCGAAAGCGAAGGCGCCGTTGAGCGTAAACTGGTGTATACCGGTGAAGTGAAAGCGCGTCCGGAGCGTATTACCGAATCTGAGTTCCTGTGGCAGCATAACCAGGATCCGATGGCGGTAGACAAACTGGCGGAAGGTATCCGTAAGTTTGCGATCGACCAGGAAAAACTGGAAAAAATGATCGGCGAACTGCTGTAATCCCGCAGGTGGCCGACGCCCGTCGGCCACATTACACTGTCTGTCCCGCCAGCAGCAGTGTATCATTTCGTTTAACGCCACAGTTTGAACGGAATAACCATGAATACCTTACGAATCGGCTTAGTTTCCATTTCCGATCGCGCCTCCAGCGGCGTCTATCAGGACAAAGGCATCCCGGCACTGGAAGAGTGGCTGGCGCGTGCCCTTACCACCCCTTTTGAACTGCAGACTCGCCTGATTCCTGATGAGCAGATCATTATTGAGCAAACGCTGTGCGAACTGGTTGACGAGATGGGGTGCCATCTGGTGCTGACTACCGGCGGCACCGGCCCGGCGCGTCGCGATGTGACGCCCGACGCCACGCTGGCTGTTGCCGATCGCGAGATGCCGGGCTTCGGCGAGCAAATGCGTCAGGTTAGCCTACACTTTGTGCCGACGGCGATCCTTTCCCGGCAGGTCGGGGTGATCCGCAAGCAGGCGCTGATCCTCAATCTTCCCGGACAACCGAAAGCGATTCAGGAGACCCTGGAAGGGGTGAAAGATGCTGACGGCAACGTGCTGGTGCACGGTATTTTCGCAAGTGTACCTTATTGTGTACAGTTGCTGGAGGGGCCTTATGTGGAAACCGATGGCCGTGTGGTAGAAGCATTTCGTCCCAAAAGTGCCCGACGCGAAACTTTATCCTGAATTTGATGCATTTGTGACATAACATGCATCACTGATGGTGTGCCGTTTTATTTACGATATAGTGCTGTTTACTTTACACACTATAAAATACGCTGCACGCCTCAGGATGAAATCGCGTTATGTCATATGCAAACCGACCGCTCAACCGCCAGGATTATAAAACGCTGACGCTGGCCGCCCTTGGCGGCGCGCTGGAGTTTTATGACTTTATCATCTTCGTTTTCTTCGCCGCCGTCGTCGGCGAGCTCTTCTTCCCCGCAGATATTCCGGAATGGCTTCGCCAGGTACAGACCTTTGGGATTTTCGCCGCCGGTTACCTGGCGCGTCCGCTGGGAGGGATCATCATGGCCCATTTTGGCGATCTGGTTGGCCGCAAGAAAATGTTTACCCTCAGCATCCTGCTGATGGCGCTGCCGACCCTGGCGATTGGTCTGTTGCCGACCTACAGCTCGGTGGGCATCGTCGCGCCGCTGCTGTTGCTGCTGATGCGTATTCTGCAGGGGGCGGCGATCGGCGGCGAGGTGCCTGGCGCCTGGGTGTTTGTCGCCGAGCATGTTCCGGAAAAACGCATTGGTATCGCCTGCGGCACGCTGACGGCCGGCCTGACCGTAGGCATCCTGCTGGGATCGGTGGTAGCGACGCTTATCAACACCAGCCTGACGCCGCAGGGGATCCACGACGTCGGCTGGCGGATCCCCTTCCTGCTGGGAGGCGTATTTGGTCTGGTGGCGATGTATCTGCGCCGCTGGCTGCAGGAGACGCCGATTTTTCTTGAGATGCAGCAGCGCAAAGCGCTGGCGCAGGAGCTGCCGGTAAAAGCGGTCGTCCTCAAGCACCAGAAGGCGGTGGCGGTCTCTATGCTGCTGACCTGGCTGCTGTCGGCAGGCGTGGTGGTGGTGATCCTGATGTCGCCGGTCTGGCTGCAGAAACACTATGGCTTCGCCCCGGCGATAACCCTGCAGGCCAACAGCATTGCCACGATTATGTTGTGCATCGGCTGTCTGCTCGCCGGGCTGGCGGCGGACCGCTTCGGCGCCAGCCGCACCTTTATCGTCGGCAGCCTGCTGCTGGCGGTTGCCAGCTGGGCGTTTTACCACCTGTCTGGCGCCAGCCCGCAGCGGCTGTTTCTGCTCTACGGCACGGTGGGACTCTGTGTGGGCGTGGTGGGGGCGGTGCCTTATGTTATGGTGCGGGCCTTCCCGGCGGAAGTGCGCTTCACCGGCATCTCCTTTTCCTACAATCTGTCGTACGCGATTTTTGGCGGCCTGACGCCAATTGCCGTCACGATGCTGATGGGGGTGTCGCCGATGGCCCCGGCCTGGTATGTGCTGGCCTTGTCGCTGATGGGGCTGGGATTAGGTATCTGGCTGCGTCAGGGGCTGACGGCGGCGAGGTTGCCGGAAGGGGAGCTGCAGCGCTAAGCAGGTTTGCCGATGATGACCAGCCGCCGCCCTGTTACAGGGCGGCGGCGGAAGATTAACGCGGTTCGCCGATCGGCAGCACGGTGCGGCCGAACTGCTCGTTCAGCACTTCGCCCATCGCCAGGTAAATGGCGCTGGCGCCGCAAACCAGGCCGATCCAGCCAGCAACTTTCACGATGCCTTCGTTATCCACCAGATGACCAATCGCCAGCAGCGCAAACAGCACCGTCAGGCTCAGGAACACGAACTGCAGCATGCGTGCGGCTTTCAGCGTACCGAAGAACATGAACAACGTAAAAATACCCCACAGGCCGAGATACATGCCGAGGAAGTGCGCGTTCGGCGCATCAGCCAGGCCCATTTTCGGCATCAGGAGAATAGCAACCAGCGTCAGCCAGAAGCTGCCGTAGGAGGTAAAAGCGGTCAAGCCAAAGGTGTTGCCTTTTTTGTATTCCAGCAGGCCGGCAAAAATTTGCGCAATGCCGCCGTAAAAAATGCCCATCGCCAGGATAGCTACATCGAATGCGAACAGGCCGCTATTCGCCAGGTTAAGCAGAATAGTGGTCATGCCGAAGCCCATAAGGCCCAGCGGTGCCGGATTAGCCAACTTAGTGTTGCCCATAATTCCTCAAAATTATCATTAAAAGGGAAGCATTACCCCGCGACTTGGCGGCGGGGCGCGGCATAATAATGAGGCGCGGAAAGGCTGTCTATGATCTGGCGGGGTATTTTTCACCAATTTCAGTTGTGCCCGACGACGAGTGGAGCATTTGTCGTAAACAGGCAATATGCAGAACCGCGGGGATGGTGACCCGATAAGCGCTGCCGCTTACCGCTTTCACGCTGTTCAGCGCGGCGCCAAGCGGCCCCCCCAGCCCGGCGCCGCGTACCAGGCCATGGCCGATGACGCTCACGGCGGCGTGCGTGCGCAGAATGGCGGTTAACCGCTCATCGAGTAGCAGGGCAACGCCTTCACTCAGCTTGCGGCGCCTCAACAGATGGGGCAGCAGGCTTTCCAGCTCATGACTCCGGCACTCCACCGCGGCGAGAAACTGCGTTTTTTGTTCCTCATCCAGCTTATTCCAGCTGTGCTGCAGAAAATGCGTCAACAACTGTTGCTCGATCTGCGGCGTCGTCATCTGTTTATCGACCTTCGCCTTTAGCCTTTTACACACATCCAGCAGGATGGCGCGATAAAATTTGCCATGGCGGCGCAGCGTATTGGCGATGCTGTCGCCGCCGAAATGCTGTAGCTCGCCGGCGATCAACTGCCAGTTGCGGCGATAGCGCTCCGGGTGGCCCTCCATAGACAGAAAGGTCTCGTTGCGCAGCAGCGTACTGGAGAGACGGGGTTTGCCATTTTCCCCGTGGGTCAGAATACGGGTAAACGCTTCCAGATGCGCCTCGCTGCACTCAGGCAGAAAGGCGAGATCGTCATCATCCAGATAGTTAATATGCATAACGTTTTCTCTCGGGCAGGGGACGACGTTAGTCGTCGCCGATAATTTTCAGTGAGGCCATATCTGAGGAGTTGACCGTGTGGCCGGAGAAGGCGATTTTTTTTCACACAGCGCTTGTTGTCGTTATCGCTGTTGAGGGAGATCCAGCCGGTGGTGTGGCCCTCTTTGATCCCGGCGGGCACGTTCAGGGTGTGGCTGGCGCCGAGGCTGGCCTTAAAGTAGACCGTTGCTCCGGAGAGCTGAATGTCGCCGCGTTCGGCGCTGAGCTGAATACGTTTGACCACCCGGCAGACGGGAAGCTTCAGCGTCAGATCGTTGGTCTCATTGCGCGGCATGGCTATCACGCCGAGGATCTTATGGTCGTTGGCGGCCGCCGAGGTGATAACTGACACGCTAAGGATAAGCCCCGCTGAAAGCCGGAATAGTGATTTCATTAATCTGTCCCCTGAATAAGTAAAGTGCGAGGGCGGGGATCTTATCACTGTGAAAACGGGGCTTTTAGCGCACAAGTATTGCGTTTTATGTCAATGATATTATGAATATATTCGGTTTTTTTATTCGTTACTTGTATGGGCGTTTCGCCATCTTTTTTGCCGCCCGGCAACATCGTTTGCCAGGCCATCGACGGCAGCGGGCGAGGGCGTCGGCTGGCCTCCGACAAAAAATTTTTCTGCTTGCCCCTTGATGCCGGGGTGGGCGACCCCATCTTGTAGTCAACCGCAGTGAAGAACCTGAAAAAAAATGATGTCTGGGCAGTTGAAACCGCACGTTTCGCCCTTATTACAGGTTCACAACCACATGTTGATCGAATTTTTAGTGGAGACGTTTAGATGGGTAAAATTATTGGTATCGACCTGGGTACTACCAACTCTTGTGTAGCGATTATGGATGGCACTACTGCACGCGTGCTGGAGAACGCCGAAGGCGATCGCACCACGCCTTCTATCATTGCCTATACCCAGGATGGTGAAACTCTGGTTGGTCAGCCGGCTAAACGTCAGGCAGTGACAAACCCGCAAAACACCCTGTTTGCGATTAAACGCCTGATTGGCCGCCGCTTCCAGGACGAAGAAGTTCAGCGTGACGTTTCTATCATGCCATACAAAATTGTTGCCGCAGACAATGGCGACGCATGGCTGGATGTGAAGGGCACCAAAACTGCACCGCCGCAGATCTCTGCTGAAGTGCTGAAAAAAATGAAGAAAACGGCTGAAGATTACCTGGGTGAACCGGTAACTGAAGCGGTTATCACCGTACCGGCTTACTTCAACGATGCGCAGCGTCAGGCAACCAAAGATGCTGGCCGTATCGCCGGTCTGGAAGTCAAACGTATCATCAACGAACCGACCGCGGCCGCGCTGGCGTACGGTCTGGATAAAGAAGTGGGCAACCGCACGATCGCGGTTTACGACCTCGGTGGTGGTACTTTCGATATCTCTATTATCGAAATCGACGAAGTTGATGGCGAAAAAACCTTCGAAGTACTGGCGACCAACGGTGATACTCACCTGGGCGGCGAAGACTTCGATACCCGTCTGATCAACTACCTCGTTGATGAATTTAAGAAAGATCAGGGCATTGACCTGCGCAACGACCCGCTGGCGATGCAGCGCCTGAAAGAAGCCGCTGAGAAAGCGAAGATTGAACTGTCTTCTGCTCAGCAGACCGACGTTAACCTGCCTTACATCACGGCAGACGCGACCGGTCCGAAACACATGAACATCAAAGTGACGCGTGCGAAACTGGAAAGCCTGGTAGAAGACCTGGTTAACCGTTCCATCGAGCCGCTGAAAGTAGCCCTGCAGGATGCCGGTCTGTCCGTTTCCGATATCAACGACGTCATCCTCGTTGGTGGTCAGACTCGTATGCCGATGGTGCAGAAGAAAGTGGCCGAGTTCTTTGGTAAAGAACCGCGTAAAGACGTTAACCCGGACGAAGCTGTGGCGATCGGCGCTGCCGTTCAGGGCGGTGTACTGACCGGTGATGTGAAAGACGTTCTGCTGCTCGACGTGACCCCGCTGTCGCTGGGTATCGAAACCATGGGCGGCGTGATGACTGCGCTGATCAGCAAAAACACCACTATCCCGACCAAGCACAGCCAGGTGTTCTCTACCGCTGAAGACAACCAGTCCGCGGTTACCATCCATGTGCTGCAGGGTGAGCGTAAACGCGCGTCTGATAACAAATCTCTGGGTCAGTTCAACCTGGATGGCATTAACCCGGCGCCGCGTGGCATGCCGCAGATCGAAGTGACCTTTGACATCGATGCTGACGGTATCCTGCACGTCTCCGCGAAAGACAAAAACAGCGGTAAAGAGCAGAAGATCACCATCAAAGCGTCTTCCGGTCTGAATGAAGAAGAAATTCAGAAAATGGTTCGCGAAGCGGAAGCTAACGCCGAATCTGACCGTAAGTTCGAAGAGCTGGTACAGACCCGTAACCAGGGCGACCATCTGCTGCACAGCACTCGCAAGCAGGTTGAAGAAGCAGGCGATAAACTGCCGGCTGACGACAAAACTGCCATCGAGTCTGCGCTGACCGCGCTGGAAACTTCGCTGAAAGGTGAAGACAAAGCGGACATCGAAGCGAAAATGCAGGCGCTGGCGCAGGTTTCCCAGAAGCTGATGGAAATCGCCCAGCAGCAGCATGCTCAGCAGCAGGCGGGTTCCGCTGACGCTCAGGCGAGCAACGCGAAAGACGACGATGTTGTCGACGCTGAGTTCGAAGAAGTGAAAGATAAAAAATAATCGCCCTTTGAACGGGTAAAACACTGGCACGGGCGAAGAGGTTTCCTCTCCGCCCGTGCACGCATGTTAAGGGGCTGAAAAACACCGATGGCAAAGCAAGATTACTACGAGATTTTAGGCGTCTCCAAAACAGCGGAAGAGCGTGAAATCAAAAAGGCTTATAAGCGCCTGGCCATGAAGTATCACCCGGACCGCAACCAGGGTGATAAAGAGGCCGAAGCCAAATTTAAAGAAATCAAAGAAGCGTATGAAATCCTGACTGATGCCCAGAAGCGTGCGGCCTACGATCAGTACGGCCATGCGGCCTTTGAGCAGGGCGGCATGGGCGGCGGCGGCGGTTTTGGCGGCGGTGCGGACTTCAGCGATATCTTTGGCGATGTTTTCGGCGATATCTTTGGCGGCGGACGTGGCCGGCAGCGCGCGGCGCGCGGCGCCGATCTCCGTTACAACATGGAGCTGACGCTGGAAGAAGCGGTTCGTGGCGTCACCAAAGAGATCCGTATTCCGACGCTGGAAGAGTGCGACGTCTGCCACGGCAGCGGCGCCAAAGCAGGCAGCAAACCGCAGACCTGTCCGACCTGTCATGGCGCGGGCCAGGTACAGATGCGTCAGGGCTTCTTTGCAGTACAGCAGACCTGTCCGCACTGTCAGGGACGCGGTACGCTGATTAAAGATCCGTGCAATAAATGTCATGGTCACGGCCGCGTTGAGAAGACCAAAACCCTGTCGGTTAAAATCCCGGCGGGCGTGGATACCGGCGACCGGATCCGTCTGGCGGGCGAAGGCGAAGCCGGCGAGCATGGCGCACCGGCAGGGGATCTGTACGTTCAGGTTCAGGTGAAGCAGCACGCTATCTTTGAGCGTGAAGGTAATAACCTGTACTGCGAAGTGCCGATCAACTTCACCATGGCTGCGCTGGGCGGTGAGATTGAGGTCCCGACGCTCGACGGTCGCGTCAACCTGAAAATTCCGGGTGAAACCCAGACCGGCAAGCTGTTCCGCATGCGTGGGAAAGGCGTGAAATCCGTTCGCGGCGGCGCGCAGGGCGATCTGCTGTGCCGGGTGGTGGTGGAGACGCCGGTGGGGCTGAACGAGAAGCAGAAACAGCTGCTGAAAGAGCTGCAGGAAAGCTTCGGCGGCCCGACCGGGGAAAACAACAGCCCGCGTTCGAAAAGCTTCTTTGACGGTGTGAAGAAGTTTTTTGATGATTTGACTCGTTAATCATTTCCGTCATTGCTGATAAAAAGCCTGAGATTGAGAAATCCCAGGCTTTTTTATTTCTTCTTGATGCATCCATTAATTTAACTCTTTGATTCAGAATCTTTATTTTATTGAATCAGGAGTATTAACAGCGTTCTTCCCATTGATTTATTTTTCCCTCATGGCATAACCTACATGCATTTAATATATGTGCAGTTAATCTCAATAGGGCTTTATTATTTATAACATGAATAATTGATGGTCTGGTCATTTCGATGTTGCTGGGGCATTATGTCTTAATCATCAGGATAAAGCCCGAACGTTTCATCTGTGGTTGCCCAAATGGGTATTGTCGGACGTCGCTCAAATCAATAACGTCCTTGCGCGCCAGTTATGACAAAAATAGGTAACAGACAAGTGCGTTATGATCGTGCCGGATATTTATAAATAATAACTTACCCTAACTAAAACAACATATTTTGACACATGCCTGATAATACCCATCGTCCCTTTTGATATGAGATTTTCATCACTATTTTGACGGTGTGTTTCGCTAACAATAAGCGCCGCAGAAAAGTAGTGTATGTCTATGGACGAATTATAACTTTGGGAAATACTTTCAATGCCTCGGATAAAAAATACGCTATTGGCTTGTACGATACTTGCAGCATCCTTGGGCTTTAGTCACTCCGTACAAGCATCTTTGGACTACCAATATTCTTTTGGATCGATTAATGCAGGTTATGCTGACTGGAACAGCGGCTTTGTCGATGTTGGTCGTGGTGAAGTCTGGAAAGCCACAGCTGATTTTGGCGTCAATTTTAAAGAAGCTGAATTCTATTCTTTTTTTGAAAGTAATGTACTCAACCATTCTGTCGCGGGACGTAACCATACGGTTTCAGCGATGACGCATGTTCGCCTTTTTGGCTCTGACTATACGCTCTTTGGCAAGATTTATGGTCAGTGGGAAAATACGTGGGGGGATGATCTGGACATGTTTTATGGTCTTGGTTATCTGGGATGGTCCGGGAAATGGGGATTCTTTAAACCTTACCTCGGACTCCACAATGAGTCGGGTGATTATGTTTCGCCAAAATATGGACAAACAAGCGGCTGGAACGGGTATGTGCTGGGCTGGACGGCAGCTTATAACTTCACACTGTTTGACGAGAAATTTGTTCTGTCAGACTGGAATGAAATTGAATTTGAGCGAAATGACGCCTACGCGGAACAGCAACACGGTGATTATGGCATTAATGGCGGTTTAACGCTGGCCTGGAAGTTTTATCCTCGCTGGAAGGCAACGGTAACCTGGCGTTATTTTAAAAACAAATTAGGTTATGACGGCTTTGGCGATCAAATGATTTATATGGTTGGGTATGAATTTTAAAAAATGTCAAAGGAGTTAAAATGAAAAGAACAGTTGTTGCCAGTATGATTGGGCTGGCGCTATGTGCCGGGAGCGCGCTGTCAACAGCACATGCCGCAACAGAAAAGCGTCCTAATTTGGTTATTATTCTGGCTGATGATTTAGGGTATGGCGATCTTGCAACTTATGGACATCCCATTGTCAAAACCCCGAATATCGACAAACTGGCGCAGGAAGGGGTGAAATTCACCGATTATTATGCGCCTGCGCCGCTGTGCTCCCCCTCCCGTGCGGGTCTGTTAACCGGTCGTATGCCATTTCGCACCGGTATTCGCTCATGGATCCCGGAAGGCAAAGATGTTGCATTAGGGCGTAATGAACTGACCATCGCCAATCTGTTGAAACAGCAGGGCTATGACACGGCGATGATGGGCAAACTGCACCTGAATGCAGGTGGAGATCGTACCGATCAGCCCCAGGCAAAAGATATGGGGTTTGATTACAGTCTGGTGAATCCGGCGGGATTTGTCACGGATTCCACGCTGGATAATGCCAAAGAGCGTCCTCGCTACGGGGTGGTGCATCCGACAGGATGGCTACGCAATGGGCAACGAATTGGTCGCGCAGATAAAATGAGCGGTGAATTTGTCAGCTCTGAAGTGGTGAACTGGCTGGATAATAAGAAAGATGATAAGCCGTTCTTCTTATATGTCGCGTTTACTGAGGTGCACAGCCCGCTGGCTTCGCCGAAGAAATATCTCGATATGTACTCGCAATATATGAGCGCGTACCAAAAACAGCACCCGGATCTGTTTTATGGCGACTGGGCTGATAAACCGTGGCGTGGCACGGGGGAGTACTACGCGAACATCAGTTACATGGATGCTCAGGTCGGTAAAGTGCTGGATAAAATTAAGGCAATGGGCGAAGAAGACAACACCATCGTGATTTTCACCAGTGACAATGGCCCGGTAACGCGTGAGGCGCGTAAGGTGTATGAGCTGAACCTGGCGGGTGAGACCGATGGTTTGCGTGGCCGTAAAGATAATCTGTGGGAAGGCGGCATCCGCGTTCCGGCGATTATTAAATATGGCAAACATCTGCCGCAGGGGATGGTGACGGATACGCCGGTTTCCGGTCTTGACTGGATGCCGACGCTGGCGAAGATGATGGATTTTACACTCCCGAACGATCGCACGTACGATGGCCAGTCTTTGGTTCCGCTGCTGGAACAGAAGCCGCTGGAGCGTAATAAGCCGTTGATCTTCGGCGTTGATATGCCATTCCAGGACGATCCAACCGATGAGTGGGCGATCAGGGATGGCGACTGGAAGATGATCATCGATCGTGAAAATAAACCGAAATATCTCTACAACCTGAAGACCGACCGTTACGAAACGCTCAATCAGATTGGCAAACGGCCGGATATTGAGAAACAACTGTACGATAAGTTCCTGAAGTATAAAGCAGACATCGATAACGATTCGTTAATGAAAGCCCGTGGCGATAAGCCGACGCCGGTCACCTGGGGCTAACCGAATAACCATAAAACCGTAGTATGCCACTTAGGGCGATGCCCGCCTGATTCGGTGTTTAAACTGAATCAGGTTCTTTTTATTGGGATGGATATAGCGATCATGCGAAGAAAGAGCTGTCAGGTCATGATTAAACCGACAGGTTCAGTATGCAATCTTGATTGTAAGTACTGCTTCTATCTGGAAAAGGAAAAGCTCTACCCGGAGCGAAAGCGCAACTACAGAATGTCAGACGAGATGCTGGAACGCTTCATTAAACAACATATTGCCGCACAAGAGATTGATGAGGTGATTTTTGCCTGGCAGGGCGGAGAACCAACGTTGATGGGGCTGCCTTTTTATCGCCGGGCGATCGAACTCCAGCAGCGTTATGCTGCGGGAAAAACGATTGTGAATACCTTCCAGACGAACGGCATTTTGATCGACGACCAATGGGCTGAGTTTTTTCGGGCCAATCAATTCCTGGTCGGTATTTCCATTGACGGCGATGCAGCCTTGCATGACGAATGGCGCGTTACGCGCTCGGGAAAAGCGACGCATGCGAAAGTTGAACAGGCCATACAATGTCTGCACCGCCACGGCGTCGAATTTAATACGCTGACGGTTGTTAATCAGAGCAATATGCGCCATCCGCTTCAGGTATATCGCTATCTGAAGAGCATCGGCAGCCGTTATATGCAATTTATCCCTTTGGTGGAAAGATGCAGCGAAAAGAGCGGCCTTGGGCTGGCGCACCCTGAGGACAGGCAAACAAAAATGATGCCGTGGTCGGTTGATCCGCTACAGTTTGGCCATTTTCTTAACGCTATTTTTGATGTATGGGTCCGCGAAGACATTGGCGACATAGGCATACAGATGTTTGAACAGACGCTTGCCGCCTGGTGTGGGTTGCCTCCCCAGGTATGCGTATTCGCGCCAACCTGCGGCAGCGCGTTTGCGATGGAGATGAACGGCGACGTTTATAACTGCGATCATTTTGTTTATCCGCAGTACAGGCTGGGAAATATTCAGGATACAACGCTACATGCGATGAATAATAGCGCGCAAAACCAGCAGTTTGGTGATGATAAAAGCCACTCAATGGCGCAGGAGTGTCGCTCTTGTCAGTGGAAATTTGCCTGCTACGGCGGCTGCCCCAAGCACCGCTTCTTGCAATCCGCGACGGGCGAGAGAAACCACAACTATTTGTGCGCAGGCTATAAAGCGTTTTTCTCTCATAGCGCGGTGACTATGAGCGCGATGAAAACACTCCATCAGAATGGTTTTTCACCGGCAGAGATAAAATCAATATTTGTTTGAAAATTATACCGTCACAGGGAGTTAATCATGTTTTCTCAGGTTAATGTCGATAGCTGCAAAACGCCAGGCTGCAAAAATCTGGGCGTGCTGAACAGCCCGGATTACCAGAACCAGGGGAAAAATGTGTTATGCAGGGCATGTGGTTTTCATTTTCCTGTGATTTCGGCAAGATCGCTGAATCTTTTTCGCCAGTCGGTAAATCGGGTATGGAAAGGGTTGATAAAATCCTGCCCCGGATGCGGCGGCGTCTCACTAAAAAAGTATGGCTTTTCCGCGCAGGGAGAGCCACGCGTCTGCTGCCAGCAGTGCCATAAAACATTTCTTTATCCCGTCAGATATAAAACCGATCCGCGCCAGGATTATCTTGCCGCACTCATCCAGGAAGGGGCTTCGCTGGCGGATATCCGATCCGCCCTTGCGTTAGACAGTACCGGACTAAGCCGTGAATTACAGAAGTTATCCCGCAGGGCAAATCAGGCGGAACGCGAGTTTGCCTTTCCCGCTTTCGACATTACCCTGAGCACCCGCGCTTTTCGGGTTAAATTTAACGGCGGTGACAATTTTCTGTATGTGCTGGTCACCGCCGAGGAGACTACCGGTCGGATTATATCCGTAACAACCAATTATTCACTCCAGCCCGTTGAAACGGAGTATCAATACCACTCTTATTACGAAGAGCGCCTGCCGCCCGGTACGCTGGTACATCTTGTGCAACGGAAAGAAGCGATAACGATGCGGCGCGCAACGCTTTTTGATGTGGATTACGGACCGGCTGCGTTATACAAAAACGATCCGGGAATGCTGGTCAAACCCGTATTGCCGGCTTATCGCCATTTTGAATTAGTCAAAACACTGACAGATGCACGTTCCCTCAATATTCAACACTACATCGATCAGGAATGTTTTATATTAGGTGGCTGCCTGATGGCGAATTTGCAGCAGGTTCAACAGGGGCGATGCCATATCTCATTTGTCAGAGAGCGAGGCATGACGCCGCCGCTGCATGATATCCCGCCGCGCCTGTTTATGGGCGGAGGGAACCGCAACAATGTCTGGCGGACCTTCTCTACACGGGACTATGCGATGGCGGTTTGTAACCTAACCGGCAATAAAAAAACGGCCAATCTGCGGCACGCCACGTTAAATGGCGCGACGAAATTTATTCAATACCTGCACGCGCATCCTTTTTTGCCGCAGCTAAATCGCCTGTCTCCGGCGAACGTGACCGTGACGCTGGATTGTCTGAAATATGAATATAATAAAAGACAGAAAATGTGGGACGATCTGCGCGGTTAATTCTGCTTTCGTCAACGCCTGGCCTTTTGCTGCCCAGTCTATCATTGTCTTATCCCTCCTCTTTAACTCGTAAAAATCGAGCATTAGCGCAACTTAAATCTGATTTTTTCGAGTTATCAGTCTGTGTATTATACTTTTATCGAGTTATTCACCAACAGGATGAAAGTAAAAGTGAAACATCTGCAACGATTCTTCAGTAGCGATGCTTCCGGCGGCATTGTCTTAATCATCGCCGCGGTGCTGGCGATGGTCATGGCCAATACCAGCGTGACCAGCGGTCTGTATCACTCCTTCCTTGATACGCCTGTACAGCTGCGGGTGGGGGCGCTGGAGATCAACAAGAATATGCTGCTATGGATCAATGATGCCCTGATGGCGGTGTTCTTCTTGCTGATTGGCCTGGAGGTCAAACGCGAGCTGATTCAGGGCTCGCTGGCGAGTCGCCGTCAGGCGGTCTTTCCGGTGATTGCCGCGCTCGGCGGGATGATCGTCCCGGCGCTGGTCTATCTGGCCTTTAACGCTCAGGATCCTGTCGCCAGAGAGGGATGGGCGATCCCGGCGGCGACGGATATTGCCTTTGCCCTCGGCGTGCTGGCGCTGTTAGGCAGCCGCGTCCCGACGGCGCTGAAGATTTTCCTGATGGCGCTGGCGATTATTGATGACCTTGGGGCTATCGTGATTATCGCGCTGTTTTATACCCACGACCTGTCAATGCTCTCGCTGGGCGTGGCGGCGGCGGCGATTGCGGTGCTGGTGGTTCTGAATCTGAGCGGCGTGCGACGCACCGGGATCTATATTCTGGTCGGTGCGGTGCTGTGGACCGCGGTGCTGAAGTCCGGCGTTCACGCGACGCTTGCCGGGGTCATCGTCGGCTTTATGATCCCGCTCCAGGAGAAGCAGGGTCAGTCACCGGCTAAAGTGCTTGAGCATGTCCTGCATCCGTGGGTGGCGTTTATGATCCTGCCGCTGTTTGCCTTCGCCAACGCGGGCGTCTCGCTGCGGGGGGTTACGCTTGATGGACTGACGTCGCTGCTGCCCCTGGGTATCATGGCCGGCCTGTTTATCGGTAAGCCGCTGGGGATCAGCCTGTTCTGCTGGCTGGCCCTGAAGCTGAAGTGGGCCTCGCTACCGGAGGGGACCACCTGCCGGCAGATTATGGCGGTGGGCATTCTGTGCGGGATTGGCTTTACGATGTCGATTTTTATCGCCACGCTGGCCTTCGGCAATGTCGATCCCGCGTTAATCAACTGGGCCAAGCTTGGCATCTTAATTGGATCGGTGGTATCAGCTGTTACCGGCTACCTCATACTGCGTCAGCGCGTAACGGATACTCGCCTCGCGGTATAACCTTTCTGCAGGAGGGCCTGCCAGGCTCTCCTGGACATTATCAGGGAGAGAAGCATGTCACATATCAACTACAACCATCTGTACTACTTCTGGCACGTCTATAAAGAAGGGTCTGTCGTGGGCGCGGCGGAGGCGCTGTTTCTGACGCCGCAAACCATTACCGGGCAGATCAAAGCGCTGGAGGAGCGTCTGCAGGGAAAGTTATTTAAGCGCAAGGGAAGAGGGCTGGAGCCGAGCGAGCTCGGGGAGCTGGTCTTTCGCTACGCCGACCGGATGTTTACCCTGAGCCAGGAGATGCTCGACATCGTCAACTACCGCAAAGAGTCGAATTTGCTGTTTGACGTCGGCGTGGCCGATGCGCTATCGAAACGGCTGGTCAGCGGCGTACTGGATGCCGCCGTTGTCGAAAGCGAGCAGATCCATCTGCGCTGTTTTGAATCCACCCATGAGCTGCTGCTGGAGCAACTGAGCCAGCATAAGCTCGATATGATTATCTCTGACTGCCCGATCGACTCGACGCAGCAGGAAGGGCTGTTTTCGGTGAAGATTGGCGAGTGCAGCGTCAGCTTCTGGTGCATGAACCCGGCGCCAATGAAGCCGTTCCCGGCCTGTCTTGAAGAGCGACGGCTGCTGATCCCTGGTCGACGCTCGATGCTGGGACGTAAGCTGCTGAACTGGATTAACGTGCAGGGGTTGAAGGTGGAGATCCTCGGCGAGTTTGACGACGCGGCGCTCATGAAAGCCTTCGGCGCCGCGCATAATGCGATTTTTGTCGCGCCGACGCTCTACGCGCATGATTTCTACCATGATGAATCGATTGTCGAAATTGGCCGCATGGATAGCGTGATGGAGGAGTATCACGCCATTTTCGCCGAACGGATGATTCAGCATCCGGCGGTACAGCGCATCTGCAATCGCGATTATTCGTCGCTGTTTACTGAACCCAGATAGCCGGAAAGCGTGGGCTGGCGTGGCTCAGGTCGCGCCAGGACGGGAAAGATGACAGGCATAAAAAAACCCGCTTTCGCGGGTTTTTTCACAAAGCGACAACAAGCAGCGATTAAGCCAGTTTGTTGATCTGAGCGGTCAGGTTAGCCTTATGACGCGCAGCTTTGTTTTTGTGGATCAGACCTTTAGCAGCCTGACGGTCCACGATCGGTTGCATTTCGTTAAATGCTTTTTGTGCAGCAGCTTTGTCGCCAGCTTCGATAGCTGCGTATACTTTCTTGATGAAAGTACGCATCATAGAGCGACGGCTAGCGTTGTGCTTGCGAGCCTTTTCAGACTGAACGGCGCGCTTCTTAGCTGATTTGATATTAGCCAAGGTCCAACTCCCAAATGTGTTCTATATGGACAATTCAAAGGCCGAGGAATATGCCCGTTTAGCCTTCTTTTGTCAATGGATTTGTGCAAATAAGCGCCGTTTAACACCACAGCGCTTCATTACGTAGTGATGGCGCAAGATTCTACCAGCTTGTTGCAGGCGAATACAGCTTTTCCACCATAAAAATCGCCGGGGGCGGGCGGTTTTCCGGCTGACTCGCGCTGAGTGAATGAATTCCTGAGAACTTTCGTTGCCGAGGAGCAATCGCTGGTTAACGTTGACAGTTGTACAAGGTATACTCGGACGATTTTCACTGTTTTGAGCCAGACATGAAGCTGATACGCGGCATACATAATCTCAGTCAGGCCCCGCACGGGTGCGTGCTGACCATTGGCAATTTTGACGGCGTGCATCGTGGGCATCAGGCGCTGCTGCAGCGCTTGCGCGAAGAGGGCCGCCAGCGCGGTTTACCGGTGGTGGTGATGATTTTCGAACCCCAGCCGCTCGAGCTCTTTGCCGCCGATAAAGCCCCGGCGCGGTTGACCCGCCTGCGTGAAAAGCTGAGCTATCTGGCTGAAAGCGGGGTCGACTATGTGCTGTGCGTTCGCTTCGACCGCCGGTTCGCCGCGCTGACGGCGCAGGATTTTATCAGTGAACTGCTGGTGCGCCGCCTGGGCGTGCAGTTCCTTGCCGTCGGTGACGATTTCCGCTTTGGCGCTGGTCGCCAGGGGGATTTCTTGTTATTACAAAAGGCGGGGGCGGAATACGGCTTCGACGTCACCAGCACCCAAACCTTCTGCGAAGGCGGGGTGCGGATCAGCAGCACGGCGGTGCGTCAGGCGCTGGCTGATGACGATCTCCTGTTGGCGGAGACGCTGCTCGGCCATCCGTTTAGCATTTCCGGACGCGTCGTGCATGGCGACGAACTGGGCCGTACCATAGGTTTTCCGACGGCGAACTTACCGCTGCGTCGTCAGGTTTCCCCGGTTAAAGGGGTCTATGCGGTAGAAGTGACAGGGCTGGGCGACAAGCCGATCGCCGGCGTCGCCAATATTGGCACCCGTCCAACGGTAGCGGGCGTGCGTCAGCAGCTCGAAGTGCATCTGTTGGACGTTGTAATGGACCTCTACGGTCGCCATATCAATGTAGTACTGCGTAAAAAGATACGTAATGAGCAGCGGTTTGCGTCGCTCGACGAGCTGAAGGCGCAAATCGCACGTGATGAGTTAACGGCCCGCGAATTATTTGGGCTGACCAGCCAGGCCTGAGCCACTGGTGTTTATCAAACCGAAATACGGAACCGAGAATCTGATGAGTGACTATAAATCGACCCTGAATTTGCCGGAAACAGGGTTCCCTATGCGTGGCGACCTCGCCAAACGCGAACCGGGAATGCTGGCGCGTTGGACCGATGATGACCTGTACGGCATCATTCGTGCAGCCAAAAAAGGCAAAAAAACCTTCATTCTGCATGATGGCCCTCCTTATGCGAATGGCAGTATTCATATTGGTCACTCGGTTAACAAGATTCTGAAAGACATTATCGTTAAGTCCAAAGGACTGACGGGCTATGACTCGCCTTACGTTCCGGGCTGGGACTGCCACGGTCTGCCGATCGAGCTGAAAGTAGAGCAGGAATACGGCAAGCCGGGCGAGAAGTTCACCGCCGCAGAATTCCGCGCCAAGTGCCGCGAATATGCCGCTCTGCAGATCGAGGGTCAGCGTAAAGATTTCATCCGTCTCGGCGTGCTGGGCGACTGGTCGCATCCGTATCTGACCATGGACTTCAAAACCGAAGCCAACATCATTCGCGCGCTGGGTAAAATCATCGGCAACGGCCACCTGCATAAAGGCGCCAAGCCGGTGCACTGGTGCGTAGACTGCCGTTCCGCGCTGGCGGAAGCGGAAGTGGAGTATTACGACAAGACTTCTCCATCCATCGACGTGGCATTCCACGCGGTAGATAAAGCCGCGGTGCTGGCGAAATTCGGCGTCGCCGACGTCAACGGCCCGGTGTCGCTGGTTATCTGGACCACCACCCCGTGGACCCTGCCGGCTAACCGCGCCATCTCCCTGTCGCCAGAGTTCGACTATGCGCTGGTGCAGGTGGACGGCCAGGCGCTGATCCTGGCGAAAGACCTCGTTGAGAGCGTGATGAAGCGCGTTGGCGCGGCCGATTACACCATCCTGGCGGCGGTGAACGGCGCCGAGCTTGAACTGATGCGTTTCCAGCATCCGTTCCTCGATTTCGACGTGCCGGCGATCCTTGGCGACCACGTGACGCTGGATGCCGGTACCGGTGCGGTGCATACCGCCGGCGGCCACGGTCCGGACGATTACACGATCAGCCAGAAATACGGTCTGGAAATCGCTAACCCGGTTGGCCCGGACGGGGCTTATCTGCCAGGCACCTATCCGTCTCTGGACGGTATCAACGTCTTTAAAGCCAACGATATCATCGTTGAGATGCTGCGTGAGCGCGGCGCGCTGCTGCATGTGGAAAAAATGCAGCACAGCTATCCGTGCTGCTGGCGCCACAAGTCGCCAATCATCTTCCGCGCCACCCCGCAGTGGTTCGTGAGCATGGATCAGAAAGGTCTGCGCGCGCAGTCGCTGAAAGAGATCAAAGGCGTGCAGTGGATCCCGGACTGGGGCCAGGCGCGTATCGAATCGATGGTCGCCAACCGTCCTGACTGGTGCATCTCCCGTCAGCGTACCTGGGGCGTGCCGATGTCGCTGTTCGTGCATAAAGAAACTCACGAACTGCACCCGCGTACCCTTGAGCTGATGGAAGAAGTCGCGAAGCGTGTTGAAGTCGACGGCATCCAGGCGTGGTGGGATCTCGATTCCCGCGACATCCTTGGCGATGACGCTGACAGCTACGAGAAAGTGCCGGATACCCTCGACGTCTGGTTTGACTCCGGGTCGACCCACTCTTCCGTGGTTGACGTGCGTCCGGAATTCGCCGGTCACGCCGCCGATATGTATCTGGAAGGCTCCGACCAGCATCGCGGCTGGTTCATGTCCTCTCTGATGATTTCCACGGCGATGAAAGGCAAAGCGCCATATCGTCAGGTACTGACCCACGGCTTCACCGTCGATGGTCAGGGCCGCAAAATGTCCAAGTCTATCGGCAACACCGTTAGCCCGCAGGACGTGATGAACAAGTTGGGCGCCGATATCCTGCGCCTGTGGGTGGCTTCCACCGACTACACTGGCGAAATGGCGGTCTCTGACGAGATCCTCAAACGCGCCGCGGACAGCTATCGTCGTATCCGTAACACCGCGCGCTTCCTGCTGGCCAACCTGAACGGTTTCGATCCGGCAAAAGACATGGTCAAACCGGAAGAGATGGTGGTGCTGGATCGCTGGGCGGTCGGCTGCGCGCAGGCGGCACAGGAAGATATCCTGAAAGCCTACGAATCCTACGACTTCCACGAAGTGGTGCAGCGCCTGATGCGCTTCTGCTCCATTGAGATGGGCTCGTTCTACCTCGACATCATCAAAGACCGTCAGTACACCGCCAGGGCGGACAGCGTGGCGCGTCGCAGTTGCCAGACCGCGCTGTTCCACATCGTGGAAGCGCTGGTGCGCTGGATGGCGCCGATCATGTCCTTCACCGCGGACGAAATCTGGGGTTACCTGCCGGGCGAGCGTGAGAAATACGTCTTTACCGGCGAATGGTATCAAGGTCTCTTCGGTCTGGCCGACAACGAAGCGATGAATGACGGCTTCTGGGATGAGCTGCTGAAAGTCCGTGGCGAAGTCAACAAAGTGATTGAACAGGCGCGTGCGGATAAGAAAGTCGGCGGCTCGCTGGAAGCCTCGGTGACGCTGTATGCTGATGCCGATCTGGCCGCTAAGCTCAACGCGCTGGGCGATGAATTGCGATTTGTCCTGTTGACCTCCGGGGCGAACGTCGCAGACTATGCGAGCGCGCCTGCTGATGCCCAGCAGAGCGAACTGCTCAAAGGGCTGAAAGTCGCATTGAGCAAAGCTGAAGGTGAGAAATGCCCGCGCTGCTGGCATTACACCACCGATATCGGCAAGGTGGCGGAACACGCGGAAATCTGCGGACGCTGTGTGAGCAACGTCGCCGGTGACGGCGAGCAACGTAAATTCGCCTGATGAGTAAATCGATCTGTTCAACGGGGCTACGCTGGCTGTGGGTGGTCGTAGCCGTGCTGATTATCGATCTGGGTAGCAAATTCCTGATCCTCCAGAACTTCGCTCTGGGGGAGACGGTGCCGCTGTTCCCGTCGCTTAATCTGCATTATGCCCGCAACTATGGCGCGGCCTTTAGCTTCCTCGCCGACAGCGGCGGCTGGCAGCGCTGGTTCTTTTCCGGGATCGCCATCGGCATTTGCGTGGTGCTGACGGTGCTGATGTACCGTTCGAAGGCGACGCAAAAGCTGAACAATATTGCCTACGCCCTGATTATCGGCGGCGCGCTGGGCAACTTGTTCGATCGCCTGTGGCACGGCTTTGTGGTCGATATGATCGACTTCTACGTCGGCGACTGGCACTTCGCCACTTTCAACCTCGCCGATAGCGCTATCTGCATCGGCGCGGCGATGATTGTGCTGGAAGGCTTCCTGCCGAAACCGACCGCAAAAGAGCAGGCGTAAATGTTAATGCCGGGTGGCGCCACGCCTGCCCGGCCTACAGAATGTGTGGTCTCCCGTCGCCCGGTAAGCGTAGCGCCTCCGGGCAACAGGTGACCGAAAACAAGCGAGCAATTTGCATGTCTAAATCCGTACAGAGCAACAGCGCGGTTCTCGTTCACTTCACGCTGAAGCTGGACGATGGATCCACCGCCGAGTCCACCCGTAACAATGGCAAACCGGCGCTGTTTCGCCTCGGCGACACCTCCCTGTCTGAGGGGCTGGAGCAACAGCTTCTTGGTCTGAAAGAGGGCGAGAAAAAGGCCTTTTCGCTGGAGCCTGACGCCGCATTTGGCGTCCCGAGCCCGGACCTGATTCAGTATTTCTCTCGCCGCGAGTTTATCGACGCCGGCGAGCCGGAGATCGGCGCGATTATGCTCTTTACCGCAATGGATGGCAGCGAAATGCCTGGCGTGATCCGTGAAGTGAACGGCGATTCCATCACCGTCGACTTCAACCATCCGCTGGCCGGGCGCACCGTTCATTTTGATATTGAAGTGCTGGAGATCGATCCGGCGCTGGAGGATTAACATGCAGATCCTGTTGGCTAACCCGCGCGGCTTTTGCGCTGGCGTTGACCGCGCTATCAGCATTGTAGAAAACGCGCTGACGCTGTACGGCGCGCCGATCTATGTTCGTCATGAAGTGGTGCATAACCGCTATGTGGTGGATAGCCTGCGCAAGCGCGGCGCCATTTTTATCGAACAGATCAGCGAAGTACCGGATGGCGCGATCCTGATCTTCTCCGCTCACGGCGTATCGCAGGCGGTACGGAATGAAGCGAAGAGCCGCGATCTGACGGTGTTCGACGCCACCTGTCCGCTGGTGACGAAAGTGCATATGGAAGTCGCCCGCGCCAGCCGCCGTGGCGAAGAGTCGATTCTGATCGGCCATGCCGGGCACCCGGAAGTCGAAGGCACGATGGGGCAGTACAATAACCCGCAAGGGGGCATGTACCTGGTCGAGTCGCCGGAAGACGTTCTCAAGCTGGAAGTCAAAAACGACGCCCGGCTGTCGTTTATGACCCAGACCACCCTCTCGGTGGATGATACCTCGGATGTGATTGACGCGCTGCGCGCGCGTTTCCCGAAAATCGTCGGCCCGCGCAAAGACGACATTTGCTATGCCACCACTAACCGTCAGGAAGCGGTGCGCGCGCTGGCGGAGCAGGCTGACGTGGTGCTGGTGGTTGGTTCGAAAAACTCCTCCAACTCAAACCGCCTCGCCGAACTGGCGCAGCGGATGGGTAAGGCGGCTTACCTGATTGACGATGCCTCCGATATTCAGGAAGCGTGGGTCAAGGACGCGGCCTGCGTCGGCGTGACGGCGGGCGCGTCGGCGCCGGATATTCTGGTGCAGAACGTCATTACCCGCCTGCAGGAGCTGGGCGGCGGCGAAGCCGTACCGCTGGAAGGCCGGGAAGAGAATATCGTCTTTGAAGTGCCGAAAGAGCTGCGTGTGGATGTCCGTGAAGTAGAGTAAGTTCTTTCCGTCAGCAGTATGAGAAGATGCCAGACTTAACGTCTGGCATTTTTTTTAGGGAGAAACCATGCGCTTACCGATCATTCTTGATACAGACCCGGGCATCGACGATGCTGCTGCTATTGCCGCGGCGCTGTTCGCCCCTGAGCTGGATCTGCAGCTGATGACCACCGTGGCGGGCAATGTCTCGGTGGAGAAGACGACCCGTAACGCGCTGCAGCTGCTGCACTTCTGGCATGCCGATGTGCCGCTGGCGCAGGGCGCCTCGATGCCGCTGGTGCGTCCCCTGCGCGATGCCGCCTCGGTGCATGGCGAATCCGGTATGGAAGGGTATGACTTTGTTGAGCATCACCGGCAGCCGCTGGCGAAGCCGGCCTTCCAGGCGATCCGCGATGCGCTGATGCATGCTGCCGAGCCGATCACTCTGGTGGCGATTGGCCCATTGACCAATATTGCGCTGTTGCTGACCCAGTATCCGGAATGCGTGTTCAACATTCGCCGGCTGGTGATCATGGGCGGCTCGGCGGGCCGGGGCAACTTTACGCCGAATGCCGAATTCAATATTGCCATCGACCCGGAAGCCGCCGCGAAAGTCTTCCACAGCGGGCTGGAGATTGTCATGTGCGGGCTGGACGTCACCAATCGGGCGCTGCTGACGGCGGATTATCTGGCGACCCTGCCGACGCTGAATCAGACCGGTAAAATGCTCCATGCGCTGTTTAGCCACTATCGCAGCGGCAGCATGAGTAGTGGTCTGAGAATGCACGATCTCTGCGCTATCGCATGGCTGGTCCGCCCGGAACTGTTCACCCTACAGCCGTGTTTTGTGGCGGTGGAGACGCAGGGAACCTGGACCGCCGGCGCCACGGTGGTGGATATCGAAGGGCGACTGGGCCAGCCGGCCAATGCCCAGGTGGCGCTGGATATCGATGTCGAAGGGTTTCAGCGCTGGGCGGCGGAGGTGATCGCCCTGGCGCCGTGATCGTTGATGGCGTGCGGTTCATACCTGTTGATGCGGATCCACCACGTTACACCACAGTTCGCTCGCTTCATCCGTCCACATCAGGAGTAACAACGAAGCGAAGCGTTCTGCGGCGGCGGAAAGTGGGCGATTTTTTACACGGATCATGCCAAGCGTTCGTCTGATGACGGGTTCCACGAGCGGTACGCTTACCACTGTGCCCTTAGTATTTTGCGGCATAGCCAGACAGGGTAGTGCCGATACGCCAAGTCCCGCTTCCACCAGACCCAGGGAGGTGGATAAATGTCTCACTTCATAAAACCAGTCCAGCTTCCACGGCTTATCCGCCAGGCAACTTTCAATCAGCTGCCGATTACCGCTCGAACGCCTGACGCCAATTAACCTTTGCGAGGTGAGCTCCCGCCATTCCACCAGTTTTTTACTGGCCAGCGGATGATCCATTCTGCAGGCCAGGACAAAGGGTTCGTTGACCAGTGGACTAAATTCGATATCGGGATGTGTGATGAAGTTCATATTTATACCAAAATCGACTTCCCCCTTTCTCACCGAAGCCATGCAATTTTCTATACCTTGTTCATAAATTTGTACTTTGATATGCGGATAGCGCTGATTAAATTGAACGATAGCGCGAGGTAAAAAATAAAAGACGGCGGTGGGAATACAGGAAAGTGTAATCGTATCCTGGACATGAGAAGTCAGGTTGCTGACGTCAAAGATGGCGGCATCCAGACTGGCAATCAGCGATTTTGCTTTCGGTAACAACATTGCTCCCGCCTGCGTAAGCTGGATTTTTCGGGTGGTACGCTGGAACAGGGCAGTATTGAGATTGCTTTCTAATTTTTTTATTTTTCGCGTCAATGCTGGCTGTGTCAGATTAAGGATCTCGGCGGCTTTACTAAACGAGCCAAGTTCAGCCACGGTAACAAAGGCTTTCATACCGGATAGTTCATTGTGCATTATGACTCCCTAAGCGTAAAGAGGCTTTAAACCTTATAGTAAGGCAGCGTTAATTATCATAGTGGTGATATTTGTTATTCATGTTTTGTAGGAATAAATCTTATTTTTTAATGTTATCAATCACCAAAACCCTTGCAAGTAGAATTCTCGAGTAAACGGTTTGGCGAACAATGAAATAATAAAGTTAATAAAAAACTTTAAATTCATTAAGTGTATTAAATACGCGCCTGACGTTTATTTGATTTCATCTTCTCTATTTGTAAGGAGCGTGTTATGAAAAAAATTCCGTGCGCACTCATGCGTGGCGGCACATCAAAAGGGGCCTTTCTGTTAGCGGACGATCTCCCGCAGGATACGCAGCAACGTGACGAGGCGTTATTAACCATTATGGGTTCTGGCCATGAGCTGGAAATCGATGGTATTGGCGGCGGGAGCCCGCAAACCAGTAAGGTGGCGATTGTCAGTCAATCAGCCAGTCAGCAGGCGGATGTGGATTACCTGTTTGTTCAGGTCATTGTCAATGAGCGGCGAGTGGATACTACGCCAAATTGCGGCAATATGCTCTGCGCCGTGGGGGGATTTGCCATCGAAAAAGGACTTGTCGCGGCAACCTCTCCGATAACACGGGTGCGCATTAGGAACGTGAACACCAATACCTTTGTTGACGCAGATATTCAGACCCCGAATGGACAGGTGGTTTATGAAGGAAGCACGCATATTGATGGCGTGCCGGGACACGCCGCGCCCGTTAGCCTGACTTTTCTGAACGCTGCAGGGGCAAAGTCCGGCCAGCTTTTCCCCACCGGCAATCGGGTGGATATTTTTGATAATATTCGCGTGACGTGTATCGATATGGCTATGCCGATGGTGATTATTCCGGCGCATAGCCTGGGCAAAACAGGATATGAGTCAGCAAATGAATTAGATCAGGATAAAGACTTTTTTCAACGTCTTGAATCAATCCGTAAACAAGCCGGCGCGGCAATGGGATTTGGCGACGTATCAAATATGGTAATCCCTAAACCTGTGCTGGTGGCGCCGCCACTGCAGGGCGGAACCTTAAGCGTGCGTTATTTTATGCCGCATAGTTGCCATAAATCGTTAGCGATCACCGGCGCCATCGGCCTGGCGAGCGCCTGCATTATTGTGGATACCGTGGTTAACGAAATGACCCGCATGGCGGGGGATGGCTTAATTAAAGTTGAGCATCCCAGCGGGAGCATTGATGTGAGTCTGAGTAATACTGATGGGCAGCCAGAAAGCATTCGCGCATCGGTTATTCGTACGGCCCGTAAGATCCTTTCGGGAATGGTTTACCTGCCTGATTAATCATCTTTCCAGACAATTTACAGGTTATTTGAACGGGAAACTCTCTCTTCACTGACGTTTTATCAATGTCTTAATATGATTAATTCTGGGATGGAATTAAAATGGATAAAAAATCGTTATGGAAGTTAGTCGTTATTATAGCCATACCGCTACTCATTAGTTTATTTCCCGCGCCAGAAGGGTTGACCGAGCTGGCCTGGATACTGTCAGGTATTTATCTGGCAGCGATCGTTGGGTTAGTGATTAAACCCTTTTCCGAACCGGTTGTCTTGTTAATCGCCGTTGCGGCCTCCATGGTGGTAATCGGTAATTTAGGTGATGGCACCATAAAAACATCGAGTGTCTTAAGCGGCTATGCTTCCGGCACCACCTGGCTGGTTTTCTCGGCTTTCACTCTCAGTGCTGCATTTGTCATTACCGGTCTGGGCAAACGCATCGCCTATATTCTCATTGGCAAGATAGGCAGCACCACGCTGGGATTAGGCTATGTCACCGCTTTTTTGGATCTGATCCTGTCGCCCGCGACGCCATCAAATACCGCGCGCGCCGGCGGTATCGTTTTACCGATCATAAATAGCGTGGCCGTGGCTCTGGGCTCGGAACCTGAACATAGTGCGAAGCGCGTTGGTCATTATCTGATGATGAACGTCTATATGGTCACCAAAACCACCAGCTATATGTTTTTTACGGCGATGGCCGGCAATATTCTGGCGCTCAAGATGATTGAAGATATTTGTCATATCAAATTAAGCTGGGGCGGATGGGCGCTGGCCGGCGTGTTGCCAGGCATCATAATGCTGTTAGTGACGCCGCTGATTATCTATAAGCTTTATCCACCTGAGCTGAAGAAGGTCGATAACAAAGCGATAGCCAAAGCCGGGATTGAAGCCTTAGGGCCGATGACGTTACGGGAGAAAATGCTCTCCCTCCTGTTTGTCATGGCGCTGGGCGGTTGGGTATTCAGTAAATCGCTGGGCGTGAACGAATCAACGGTCGCGATTTGTGTGATGGCCTTGATGTTGGTGTTAAAAATCGTCAGCTGGGATGACGTGATTAAGAACAAAGGTGGCTGGAACACCTTAATTTGGTACGGCGGGATTATCGGCTTAAGCTCATTGTTGTCCAGCGTGGGTTTTTTCTTATGGCTGGCGGATTTGCTGAAAAATAACATTTCTTTTGGCACACACAGCACGCTTGCCTTCATCATCATCGTTGCGTTGAGCATTGTGGTCCGTTATTTCTTTGCTTCCGGTAGCGCCTATATTGTGGCGATGGTGCCGGTTTTCGCTATGCTGGCTAATGTCTCTGGTGCGCCGATTATGCTCACAGCTCTTGCCCTGCTGTTTAGTAATTCATATGGCGGAATGGTCACTCATTATGGCGGTGCGGCAGGTCCGGTTATTTTTGGCGTGGGATACAATGATATTAAGTCGTGGTGGATTATTGGCGGCATATTGACCCTGCTGACTTTCCTCTTACATATCACCGTAGGCGTGTGGTGGTGGGAGATATTAATGTACTGGAAAATAATCTAATTTGGATTTGAAGCGTTAAGCACCTGTGAGTTATTTGCATCACCTGCTTTTAATAATGTATATCTTTTGAATAAGGAATTATCTATTGATGTCACCAGTCGCAATTACCTTGTCACTGCTGTTATTTTCAATTGTGATGTTTATTTGGGAAAAGATTCCGCTGGCTGTCACGGCAATGATTGTGTGCATTGCTTTAGTCGTAACCGGCATTTTTGATGTGAAAATGGCGTTTGCCGGATTTATTAATCAAAACGTCATTTTATTTGTGGCGATGTTCGTGGTCGGTGGCGCCCTGTTTGAAACCGGGGTCACCGATAAGATTGGCGGCATAGTGACGCGTTACGCCAGGTCTGAGAGGCAGCTCATCGTTATTATTATGCTGGTGTGTGGCATTCTTTCCGGGTTTTTATCCAATACCGGAACGGCTGCGGTACTGATACCGGTGGTCATCGGTACCGCTATCAAATCTGGCTATGCGCAATCTCGTCTGCTTATGCCGCTGGCGTTCGCTTCGGCGCTGGGGGGAAACTTATCCCTGATCGGCTCGCCGGGAAATTTGATTGCGCAGTCGGCGCTTGAGCAAGTTGGGCAACGCTTTGATTTTTTCGAGTATGCCAAACTCGGTATTCCCATGCTGCTTTGCGGGATCATCTACTTTTTGACTATCGGCTATAAACTGCTACCGGCAAAATCGGGCCATAGTAGTGCAAATGCCAGCAAGAGCAAAAAAGTTAGCTGCCCAAAACATAAGCAAGTGATTGCCGTGCTGGTCCTGGTATTTACCGTGCTGGGAATGATTTTCGAAAATATCATCGGCTTACCCATTGCGGTTATTGGCTCCGTTGGCGCTTTACTGCTGGTGATCAGCGGTGTGATTACGGAAAAGCAGGCTTATCAGTCTATCGACTCGCAGACTATTTTTCTGTTCGGCGGAACCTTAGCGTTAGCGAAAGCGCTTGAAACCACCGGCGCTGGAGAAATCATGGCGCGCTCTGTTATCGATCTGCTTGGCCAGCAGGCTTCGCCATTCTTACTGTTAAGCGCAGTATTGATTATCTCCTGCCTGTTAACCAATTTTATGTCAAATATGGCAACGGCCGCCTTACTTATCCCGATTGGTTTGTCTATCGCCAATTCAATGGGGGCTGACTCGCGGGCGGTGCTGATGGCCATCGTGATCGGCTGTTCATGTGCCTATGCGACGCCAGTAGGCACCCCGGCGAATATGATGATTTTTTCCGCAGGAGGCTATCGGTTTATCGATTATGTACGGGTTGGTCTGCCGCTAATAGTCATATCGATTATTGTGAGTTTTATTTTACTCCCCCTCTTTTTCCCCTTCTATCCGTAGGCGTAGAGAGGTAGGGAAAGTTTATCATTTTATCTACAGCAAAGGACGCAAGTCATGATTACATTACATGAGCATGGGGTTTATTTATCCCAGCAGCACGGTATTATTGCGGAAGAATCATGTTCATTTCCCGTCGAAAAGGAAATTGCACGCAAGGGAACTATTTCCTGGTCAATTTTGTCATCCCACAGTCGTTCAGGTGACGAACGGAAGTTAAAAATTAAATTTGATTCCATGGCCTCCCATGATCTTACCTTCGTTGGCATTATTCAGACAGCGAAAGCGTCCGGGATGACGCGCTTTCCGCTGCCATATGTTTTAACCAATTGCCATAATTCACTTTGCGCGGTGGGCGGCACAATAAACAGTGATGATCATATTTTTGGCTTAACGTCGGCACAGAAATACGGCGGAATTTATGTTCCGCCACATATTTCCGTTATTCACCAGTATATGCGTGAGATGATGGCTGGCTGCGGTCAAATGATACTGGGGTCGGATAGTCATACCCGCTACGGCGCTCTGGGCACGATGGCGGTGGGCGAAGGGGGCGGGGAGTTAGTCAAACAGCTGCTCGGCAGTACCTGGGATATTGATTACCCTGAGGTTGTCGCAGTGTATTTAACCGGCAAACCGGCGGCTGGGGTCGGGCCGCAGGATATTGCATTAGCGATTATCGGCGCGGTGTTCAAGAGCGGCTATGTCAAGAATAAGGTCATGGAGTTCGTCGGCCCCGGCGTGGGCAGTATGTCGACTGATTTCCGAAACAGCATTGATGTGATGACCACCGAGACCACCTGTCTGTCCTCTATCTGGCAGACGGATGATGAGACGCACCATTTCTTACGCCTTCATGGCAGGGAGAAAGACTATCGGGCGCTGTCGGCAAAAGATATGGCGTACTACGATGGTTGCATTGAGGTCGATCTAAGCGCCATTAAGCCGATGATCGCGTTACCGTTTCATCCTGCCAATGTTTATGAAATCGCCACGCTTAATGAAAACCTGACGGACATTTTACGTGAAGTGGAAGTGGAGTCGGAGAAAATTTCTCTTGGCCGCGCAAAGCTGTCGCTGTTAAACAAAATTGAGAACGGCAAATTACGCGTCCAGCAGGGGATCATTGCCGGTTGCGCCGGAGGTAACTATGTCAACGTGGCCCAGGCGGCTCAAGCTCTGAAGCACCACGCCTGTGGGGATAATATTTTCTCGCTCTCTGTTTATCCCTCCTCGCAACCGGTGCTGATGGCGTTAAATAAAAAGGGGTTAATTAACGATTTAATGAGCTCAGGGGCAATTGTTCGCACGGCATTCTGCGGCCCTTGCTTTGGCGCCGGCGACACGCCGATGAATAATGGCTTAAGTATCCGGCACACGACGCGTAATTTTCCCAACCGTGAAGGCTCTAAACCGGGCAATGGCCAAATGTCCGCGGTGGCATTAATGGATGCCCGCTCGATTGCCGCTACGGCCATCAACGGCGGGTTGTTGACGTCTGCAGCAGAGCTCGATTGCTGGCAGGACGCGCCAGAATATGAATTTGATGCTTCGTCCTACAAGAGCCGGGTTTATCAGGGCTTTGTAAAAGGGGTGACGGATCAGCCAATGATCTATGGCCCGAATATTAAAGACTGGCCGGAAATGAATGCGCTAACGGAAAATATTCTGCTGGTGGTGGCGTCAAAGATAATGGATCCAGTGACCACCACTGACGAACTGATCCCATCCGGTGAAACGTCATCGTTTCGTTCTAATCCGTTAGGGCTGGCTGAATTTACGCTGTCCCGTCGCGATCCTGACTATGTTGGGCGCAGCAAAGCTATTGCCGCTATGGAGCAACAGCGCGTTAACGGTGAGGATCTGTATAGCAGCTGTCCGCAGCTGGGCAATATTTTCTCACAACTGCGACTGCTACCTGGCCAGGAACAGATTTCCGTTGAACAGACGGAGATTGGTAGCATGGTCTATGCCGTCAAACCCGGCGATGGCTCGGCGCGCGAACAAGCCGCGAGCTGCCAGCGGGTACTCGGGGGCCTGGCCAATATCTGTCAGGAATATGCGACCAAGCGCTATCGCTCGAATATCATTAACTGGGGAATGCTGCCGCTGCAGATGAAGCAGGCGCCAGACTTCGAGGTCGGCGACTTTATCTTCATTCCGGGAATAAAAAGCGCGCTGGCGGGCGAGCTGAGCGATATCACCGCTTATGTCGTCAGTGAGAAAAAGCCGATTCAGCAGATTAGCCTCTATATGGAGAAATTAACTGCCGACGAGCAGGCGATTATTCAAGCCGGCGGACTCATTAATTATAATAAAAAACAATTAACTACTGGTCATTAATTGGTTTTCTCCCGTGCTGGCAGCCTGCTCGCTGCCAGCCATTCTTTGTCGCCAAAACCCGCTTTTTTGTGCCAGCACAGGAATCGCAGCTGGATAATCATTTAATCTGCCTTTTATTTCGTGGGGCTAAGGCGCTCAATCAGGCCTGCGACCAGTGACGTTATTCTCATGGAGAGAGGCAATGACCTATGGACAGGCGTATTTAAGCGGCTGGAAAGAGACCTTTAATTTTAGCGGCCGGGCCAGCCGACAGCAGTTCTGGACGTTTTTTCTTATCAATCTACTGATCGCCAGCGCGCCGCTGGCCGTCTGGTGGCTGGCAACCAGCTTTAACCCTCAATACGGCATCCTCAGTTTTGTTGTTATTCCCTTTGCTGCGCTGTGGTTGCTGCTGATGACTCTCCCTCTGCTGGCGATCGGCTGCCGGCGGATGCATGATATCGGCCGCTCCGGGCTCTGGTTCGTGCTGGGGGGTATCATTCCGTGGTTTGCGGTTATTTCGCTGGCGCTATGCTGCCTGCGTTCAGCGCCGGCACCGTCTCGCTGAGATAATCAATCATCGCCCGCATTCTGGCGGGCATATGCTTATCTCCCGCCCAGAGCAGCCACAGATCGCCGGAGTAGCTGCTGATAAATTCCCATTCGGGCAGCACCTGCACGATATCGCCATTCGCCAGCGCCTCGCGGGCGGTGAACAGCGGCAGGCTGCCGATCCCTAAATGCTGCCTGACCGCGTCGAGGCGCACGGCGGTATGGTTGGCGGCGTACCGCCCGTATGTTTGCACCGTTTCGGTTTTCCCTTCCCGACGGAACTTCCAGCGCGCGTCGGCGGGCGTTTCGCCAAGGCTGATGCAGCTGTGCGCGCGCAGTTCCTGCGGCGTGCGCGGCATACCGTGGCGCTGTAAATAGACCTCAGTGGCGCAGATAACGTGCGTGACTGGCATCAACGGTTTGCCATGCAGACCGGGCGAGGGGGTATCGGTGATGCGTAACGCCAGATCGATACCGTCATCGATAAAATCCAGAGGGCGATCTTCCAGCCGCAGGCAGACGTCAACCTGCGGGTAACGCTGAAAAAACGCTATCATCAGCGGATGGATCACGAAGCGGCCGACGGCTTTCGGCACGCTGAGCGTCAGCTTTCCCTGGGCGACCGTTTGGCGACTGCCGGCGGAATCCATCGCCTGTCGCGCCGCTTCCAGCATCTGCTGGGCATGCTGATACACCGTTTCCCCGGCATCGCTCAGACGCAGCTTGCGGGTGGTACGCTGCAGCAGTTTGCAGCCCATCTCTCGCTCCAGCCGCGACACGCTGCGGCTAACGGCGGAAGGGGTAATGCCGCTCTGGCGGGCGACGGCGGAGAAGCTGCCCTGGTCGACGATCTGGACGAAAAGGGCAAGGTCGGGCAGGAGGCTGAGATTCATTTGTGCTCCCGGAGCAAGAGTGCATTGGCTGGTGATAGGATTATCGCTGTCGGTATTAATAATATACTGGGCGGACAGAGAGGAGAATCACTATGACTGAACGGGTTTATTACACCAGCGACGCTACCGATGGGCGCGCCCAGATCATCGCCTGCACTGCGGAAGCGGATGGCCGCTACGCCATCGAACTGGATCGGACGCTGTTTCACCCGCAAGGGGGCGGTCAACCGGCGGATCGCGGCTGGATAGCTGGTCAGGCCATTGAGACGGTTATTGTGCGTGGCGACAGCGTGCTGCATATTCTGTCGCAACCGCTTCCCCTCGGTGAAGTGGAGATGAGAATAGATGCCTCCGCGAGACAACTGCATGCCCGCCTGCATTCCGCCGGCCACCTGCTTGGCCTGGCGGGCGAACAGCTTGGCTGGCAACCGGTGAAAGCGCACCACTGGCCTGGCGAGGGGCGGATCGCTTTCACCGGCGGGAACCACGCCGTGATACCCGACGCCAGCGCGCTGCTGAGCCAGGTGAAGGCATGGCAGGCGCAGGACCTCCCGCGTCAGGTGATCTTCGCTGAGGGTTTGCGCATGGTGGGGTTTGGCGAACTGCCCGCCTATCCCTGCGGTGGCACACATGTCGCCCGCCTGGCGGAGCTGGGCGACATTCTTATCAGTGAGATTAAGATGAAGAAGGGGCAGCTGGTGGTCAGCTATTCCCTGGCGTAAACGTTTCAGACCTGCTCAGGGGAGGTCTGTTTGCCGCGATAAATACGCTCCGGTCGACCAACCTTGCCGTAGCTGATTTCCGCTTCCAGAAAGTCGTTCTTCACCCCTTGTTCCAGATAACGGCGGGCGGTGGTTTTGCTGCTGCCAAGGATACGCGCCAGCGAGTCGGCGGTATGCACCACCGCCGGGTCGGCAAACAGCTGGAGTACGCGCTGAAAGGTGCTTTCATCGATTCCGCGTAGCGGCGCGCTGGCCGGTTCCGTCTGTTCCCGAGCCTGAATATTAAACAGCGCATCGACGTGGATCTGGCTGGCCTGTTCGCTGGAACGCAGCGAGCTGCGATAGCGAGCGAAACGCTCCAGGGTGTGCTGCAGGCGCTGATAGTGCACCGGCTTAATCAGATAGTCGAACACCCCCAGGCGCAGTGCTTCGCTGATGGTATCCATATGATTATCAGCGGTAATAAAGATAATCCGCCCCTTGTAATGGGTACTGACCGCATGGCGGATCAGGTCGATACCTTTGCCGTCAGGTAAGAAATTATCCAGCAGGATCAGCTGCGGTTGATACAGTCTGAGTTGTTTCCTGGCGCTCTCGAGTTTATCCGCAATGCCAATGACGTCGAACTGGGGAAACTGTTTGATGTTATCCACCAGGATCTCCGCCAGCATAGGTTCGTCTTCAACGATAAGAGTGGTGATGCTATCCATGATGTTCATCTCGGGTCAGGGGAATATAAAGAGTAAAGATGGTGCCAAAAGGTATGTTATTTTCGACGACGATGCTGCCGCCTGCCTGTTCCACGTAGCTGCGAACCAGCCAGAGTCCGATGCCATGATCTTTGCTGACGCTGCTGGTGACGCCGCGCTCGAAGATCCGATCGCGCAGCGTCTCGTCAATGCCGCATCCCTGATCGGCGACCTCGATAATCACCTCGTGGCCGTCACTGTTGATCAGGCACTCTATCTGCCTTGAGCCCTGCGGCTGTTGCAGGCTGGCATTGTAGGCGTTATCAAGCAGATTCCCCACGATCGAGATCCATTCGTTGTGAGAAAGGGCGGTGGGTAATCTGTCGACGAAGCAGGCCGGATCGAAAATCAGCTCAAGTCCAAGCTCTTTGGCCCGGTAATATTTGCCGATCAACAGCCCGGCCAGGTGGTTGTCCTGGAAATTACGCGCGATAAAATCGATGACCTTCTGGTGACTTTCCGACTGCTGTTGGATCAGATCCAGCGCATGATCGTAGCGTTTAAGAAACAGCAGGCCGGCGATGGTGGAGATCAGATTGCGATGCTCATGCTGCACGGCGCGCAGGTTATCGGCATATTGTTGTACCTGGCTAAGCTGCAGGCTGAGGGTGTTGATATCGTCTTTACTACGAAAGCTGATCACCCAGCCCTGTGGCTCATTATTTAAGATCACCGCCATCCGGCTGGCGATCACTTTGATCTGATTGAAGGTGACGATCTCGTCTTTTTTATTGGTCTGCGGCGCATCGTAGAAGAAAGCCTCCTGCGAAATCACGCTGCTGATCCCTTTACCAATAAGCGTTGTTTCCGGTTGGCTCAGGTTGAGCAGCCGGCGGGCAGTCTGATTAATCGCGGTGATCTTGTAACGGGAGTCGATGGCGATAAGCCCTTCGAACACGGATTCAAACAATACGCTTTGCTGGATCAACAGCTGCGACAGCTGTTGGGGTTCCATATTCAGCATCTGCTTTTTGATATGCAACGAGAAGCGGCGGGCGCAGTAGAGCAGGAGCAGTAACATGATCGCCATCGGGATCAGCAGCGAGCTTATCTGCAGGCTGAGCCAGTTCTCTAACTGTTCAATGGTATAGCCTACCGACACAATGCCGATCACCTTGCCGGTCTCGTCCTGAATCGGTGATTTACCGCGCAGCGAGGAGCCCAGCGAGCCTTTGCGCACTGACACGTAGCTTTTCGCGTTTAATAGTGCTTCATCGCTATCGCCGCCCTCCATCGATTTGCCGATTTCATCAGGGTTGACGTGATAGAGGCGCTGGCCGTTAGCATCACCGACGGTGATATAGGTGGCGTCGGAGAACGAACGCATGGGGTCGATAAGCGCTTTGATTCTGGCGAGGTCGCGTTTCTGAACCGCCTCAACCAGCTCCGGCATCGCCGAAATCTGCATTGCCTGAATCAGCGCCCGCTGCCCGACCTGGTAATGCAGACGCTCTTCGGTAATGTCGGTCAGATACCATGACATCGCCAGCATAACGATCGTCGAGGTGAATAAGATCAGCAGGAAGATGCGATTCTGAAACGATCGCCTGGCAAACCAGTGGGTGATTTTTCGGGTATACATAGCGCCAATAGACATTAAATGATTAGTTTCCCCGTTTCGCGGCCCGAGAACCCGCAGATGGCGCACAGAACCGCTAATTTCAGAAAAGTGATCGATGGCAAAGGGGCGTTGTTAATCCTGACCCGGAGGCGGGGCAACGGCCACGCCTCCGGGGAGGACGCCGGCCTACATCGCCAGCACGTACTTGAGCATCACCCCGGCGGCGATCGCCGAGCCGATCACCCCCGCCACGTTCGGGCCCATCGCGTGCATCAGCAGGAAGTTCTGCCCGTCCGCTTCCAGACCCACCTTGTTCGACACCCTGGCCGCCATCGGCACCGCCGACACCCCGGCTGAACCGATCAGCGGGTTGATCGGGTTCTTACTGAACCTGTTCAGCAGCTTCGCCATCAGCACCCCGGCGGCGGTCCCCACGCAGAAGGCGATCACCCCCAGCAGCAGGATCCCCAGGGTCTGCGGCTGCAGGAACTTGTCCGCCACCAGCTTGGCCCCCACCGACAGCCCGAGGAAGATGGTCACGATGTTGATCAGCGCGTTCTGCACCGTATCGCTCAGCCGCTCCACCACCCCGCTCTCGCGCATCAGGTTGCCGAAGCAGAACATCCCCAGCAGCGGCGCGGCGTCCGGCAGCAGGAGCGCCACCAGCAGCAACAGCACCGCCGGGAAGAGGATCTTCTCCCGCTTACTCACCGTGCGCAGCTGCACCATGCGGATCTTCCGCTCCTTATCCGTGGTCAGCGCCTTCATGATCGGCGGCTGGATCAGCGGTACCAGCGCCATGTAGGAGTAGGCGGCCACCGCGATGGCCCCCAGCAGCTCCGGCGCCAGCTTGCCCGACAGGTAGATCGCCGTCGGGCCGTCGGCGCCGCCGATGATGCCGATGGCTGCCGCCTGCGGCAGGGTGAACGAAATCAGGCCGAAGTAGTTCAGCGTCAGCGCCCCGAGGACGGTGGCGAAGATACCGAACTGCGCCGCCGCCCCCAGCAGCAGGGTGCGCGGGTTGGCCAGCAGCGGGCCGAAGTCGGTCATCGCCCCGACGCCCATAAAAATCACCAGCGGCGCGATGCCCGAGCCAATCGCCACCTTATAGAAGATGGCCAGCACCCCGGCGGAGTAGCCCATGTCCACCGCCAGGCTCTCCATCTGCCCCTGCACCGACGGCAGGGCCAGGGCCAGCGCCTCCTTAATGGCGTGGACGTCCGGCGCGCAGTGGAGCTTCGCGGCAATCACCGCCAGCTGCGCCGGGTCGTGGTGGGCCAGCAGGCTCTCCAGGGCGCTCAGCGCCAGGCCGGCCTCCGGGATGTTCGACAGCAGGCCGCCGAAGCCAATCGGCAGCAGCAGCAGCGGCTCGAACTTCTTCGCAATCGCCAGCCACAGCAGCAGCAGGCTGACCAGCAGCATCACCGCCTGGCCGAACCCCAGGTGCATCAGCCCCATCCCCTGAATCAGGGCGTTCAGACTTTCCATTTCCGCTCCTCGTCGTTACGCCAGCTGCAGCAGGGTGTCGCCGACCGCCACCGCATCGCCGGCTTTCACCGCGATACCGCGCACGGTCCCGGCCTGCGCGGCGCGGATTTCGGTCTCCATCTTCATGGCTTCCAGAATCAGCAGCACCTCGCCTTCGGCCACCGTCTGGCCTTCCGCGGCAATGACCTTCCAGATAGTGCCCGCCAGCGGCGCGGTGACCGGGGTGCCGGCGCCGGCCGGGGCGGCGGCAGGAACCGGTGCGGAAGACGGGGTGGCCGCCGTCAGCTGGCTGACGTCGCCGCCGTCGCTGACCTTCACCACAAAGGCTTTGCCTTCCACTTCCACGGTGTAGATACCGGAGGCGGCAGGCTGCCCGACTTTTGCCACCGGCTGCGCGGCTTCCAGCTGCGGCAGCGGTTCAAAGGCCGCCGGGTTATGGCGGTTTTCGAGGAACTTCAGGCCGGGCTGCGGGAACAGGGCCACGGTGAGCACATCGTCGATGGCGTTCTCCGCCAGCTGAATATTCTTCTCCTGCGCCTGGTGCTTCACATCGGCTTCCAGCTGCGCCAGCTCCGGCTTCAGCAGGTCCGCCGGGCGGCAGGTGATGGCTTCTGCCCCTTCCAGCACCCGCGCCTGCAGGGCGGCGTTCACCGGCGCCGGCGTGTGGCCGTACTCACCTTTCAGAATGCCCGCCGTTTCTTTAGCGATGGTTTTGTAGCGCTCGCCGGTCAGGACGTTGAGCACCGCCTGGGTGCCGACAATCTGCGAGGTCGGGGTGACCAGCGGGATGAAGCCGAGGTCCTCGCGCACGCGGGGGATTTCCGCCAGCACCTGGTCGAGTTTGTCCGCGGCGTTCTGCTGCTTCAGCTGGCTTTCGAGGTTGGTGAGCATCCCGCCTGGCACCTGGGCCACCAGAATGCGGCTGTCGGTGCCCTTCAGCTGGCCCTCGAAGGCATGGTACTTCTTACGCACTTCGCGGAAGTACGCCGCGATGCTCTCCAGCTTGTGGATATCCAGCCCGGTGTCGTGCTCAGTACCCGCGAGGGTGGC
>NZ_JASCAR010000033.1:0-88001 GCF_029967715.1 Klebsiella sp. V115_8 | reverse complement strand
AGCGCAGCGATGCGTTGAGCTAACCGGTACTAATGAACCGTGAGGCTTAACCTTACAACGCCGAAGATGTTTTGGCGGATTTGAGAGAATTTTCAGCTTCGATTCAGAGTTGAGTACGCAATAATTTGCGCAGCAGCAAGGCGACAAGCGAAGGAAAGGAAGGAGCATACTGAAGTATGTGACTGACTTTGCGAGCGCAGGCAACGCAGCTGATGCGATAAAGAATTGTGTACTGAGCACAAAGAATTTGCCTGGCGGCACTAGCGCGGTGGTCCCACCTGACCCCATGCCGAACTCAGAAGTGAAACGCCGTAGCGCCGATGGTAGTGTGGGGTCTCCCCATGTGAGAGTAGGGAACTGCCAGGCATCAAATAAAGCAGAAAGCTCAGTCGAAAGACTGAGCTTTTTGTTTTTGCGTTTAAAAAGAACCCCGTCCCGAAAGGTGCGGGGTTTTTTGCTGTGTGGGGTACGCCTCCCCGGTGGCGCTGCGCTTACCGGGGCTACGGATCCGACATGGGGCTACGCCCCTCCTGTGGCGCGGACAAGATAGGTCGCACCGACTCAGGGAAAAATATCGCCTGAAGTCCTGCTACTGCTTCGCTAACCCGCCAACCTGACGCTCTCCGGGCGGGTGGTGTCAGAAACCTGCAACACGGGTATGGTGAATAAACAACCTCTGCAACGCTGCGGATAAAATACCTATCTTTTTGCCTCGAAAAATACTGAGAATTACGCGCGTGGTGTGGTCGCTCGTACCGTGAATTTATCCAATGATACGAGTCGAAAAATAATTATCAGTAGCTACGGTTAAATATCTCTCTCTATTTCAGCGCTATTATCTTGTGCTCTGCGAAATAATAGCGCTGCTTCTTCTTTCGGGATATTAACGCGTTAGCGAAATTACGAAATTATTTCCGCCGCTGAGGACTTCACTCCCCATTTATTGCAACAATGGGTATGCATCTTGCCGGTTTTTGGGCTTGATGCGCCATATCATTAACACTTTGTTAACTTGATCTGGTTTATATGACAGCAAATTTGATATACAAAGAGGGATGATTGCCTGTATGGATGCTGTCCGACGTACCTTGCGCTATCTGCTCTGGTTATCGGCTGGCAATATGAGAATAGAAATGAAAATCCTGCTTAACTGGTCGCCGTTGCGCCGGCTCTTCACCTACCTTCAGGAGCGCTTTACCTTTCTGGTGTTGCTCTGCTGGCCAGCGATAATCTGGCTGTTCTGCCGGGTCGGCGTGTGGCTGACGGATAACCTGTATGAACTGCTGGGGAAATCACCCGCCCAGTCCTTCACTGTCTATCTGCAGCCGTTTATGACCCCCGGCACGCTGCTGCGCATCTCCATTAGCTGGGTGGTGCTGCTGTTCATTCTCTTCAGCATGGCGATGGCCTTCACCTGGGGTCTTCGCCACTTTATGAATCGCCACAAATAAACCATTCGGGCCGCCGGGAGTCGACGGCCCTTCTTAAGCCCTTACGCCATCTGACCAATCGTTTTGCGAAAACGCAGCAGGGCGATAGTAAAGAACACCGCTCCGATAGCCAGCAAGGTTAAGAACTGCGGCCAGACGATACTGAAGCTGGCGCCGCGGTACAGAATCGCCTGCGCCAGACTGACGAAGTGGGTGGTCGGCATGGTCAACATGATATCCTGGACCAGCTGCGGCATACTTTCCCGCGGCGTGGAGCCGCCAGAGAGCATCTGCAGCGGCAGCAGCACCAGGATCATCAGCAGCCCCAGCTGCGGCATCGAGCGGGCGAGGGTGCCCATAAAAATGCCGATCGAGGTGGTGGCGAACAGGCTGAGCGCCACCCCCAGCATAAACAGAGGAATCGACCCCTCAATGGGCACCTGCAAAATCCCCTGAACCATCAGCAGCAGCGACAGCCCGGAGACCACCAGCACCACCAGCCCCATCGACCAGATCTTGGCCATCATGATCTCAAACGGCGTAACCGGCATCACCAGCAGATGCTCGATGGTACCGTGCTCGCGCTCGCGGATCAGCGCCGAACCGGTGAGGACAATAGCCAGCATGGTGATGTTGTTGATGATCGCCATCACCGCGCCAAAGCGCTCCTGTTCCAGGTTAGGGTTAAAGCGCATTCTTACCGCCAGCTCTACCGGCAGCACGCTGTTCTCCCGGTAGCGGGCAATGAAGCCGTTTACTTCGCCGTTAATAATATTCTGGATATAGCCGTTGCCGGTAAAGGCCTGGCTCATGCGCGTGGCGTCGACGTTGACCTGCACTTCCGGCTGGCGGCCGGCCAGCACATCGCGCTGGAAATTTGGCGGAATATTGATGGCGAAAGTGTAGCGCCCGGCATCCAGGCCGGCGTCCATCTCATCGGCGGTGATCAGCTCCGGTTCGAGAAACCAGGGGCGGTAGAAAGCGTTAATGATGCGTGAAGAGAGCTGCGACTTATCCATATCGGCAACCGCAATCGGCGCCAGGTGCAGCGAGCCGGGCATCACCGTAGCTGAGGAGTACACCGACACGGTAAAAGCAAACACGATCAGCGCCAGCATCGCTTTATCACCCAGCAGGCTGCGCAGCTCTTTAACGCCGAGGTTATAAATATTACGTAATCCGCGCATCACCCCTCCTGTTTCTTCAGCAGCAACACGCTCAGCCCGAGCACCAGCGGCACCGCAATCAGTAGGGGAATAAAGGAGCCCCACAAATCGCTGAGATTCAGCGCCTTGGAGAAGGTGCCGCGGGCGATAGTCAGGAAGTGGCTGGTCGGGTAGATTTGTCCAATCCAGCGCCCGGGGCCTTCCAGCGACGCCACCGGATCGATCATCCCGGAGAACTGGGTCGCCGGGATGAGCGTAATGATGGCGGTGCCGAAGATGGCGGCGATTTGGCTCTTCATAAAGGTTGAGATCAGCAGTCCCAGTCCGGTGGCGATGGTGACATAGAGCAGCGCCGCCAGGCTCAGCGTCAGGAAGCTGCCCTTATGTGATACGCCAAAGACGAAGACCGACAGCGCGCACAGCAAAAAGAAGTTAAACATTCCCAGTACGATGTAAGGCACCTGCTTGCCGAGCAGGAATTCGCTGCGGGTGGTCGGCGTCACGTACAGGTTGATGATCGACCCGAGCTCCTTCTCGCGTACCACGCTCAGGGCGCTGAGCATCGCCGGGATCATCATCAGCAGCAGCGGGATCACCGCCGGGACGATGGCCGGCAGGCTCTTCACGTCCGGATTATAGCGATAGCGGGTCTCAATGGAGATGAGAGAGGTAGCGCGCTGCGGACTGCTCTGCCGGGCGGCCATCTCCTGCAGCCAGGCCAGATGCATGGCCTGCACGTAGCCGCGCACCGTTTCCGCGCGGTTTGGCATTGCGCCATCCACCCAGACGCCGATTTGCACCGGCGTGCCGCGGGCGATATCGCGGCCAAAGTTCGGCGGGATCTCTATCGCCACCGCCAGCTCGCCGTCGCGCATCCGCCGGTCGAGCTCATCGTAACTGCGCAGCGGCGCCTGTTCGATAAAGTAGCGTGAGCCAGCGATATTCTGCGACCAGCCCTGACTGCTGAGGGTTTGATCGCGGTCGAGTACCGCAAAGCGCAGATCCTCGACGTCCATGCTGATCCCATAGCCCATGATAAACATCAGGATCACCGTTCCCAGCAGCGCCAGCGTCGAGCGCACCGGATCGCGGCGCAGTTCCAGCGCTTCGCGGCGGCTGTAGCTGAACAGCCGTTGCAGACTGAAGGCCTGGCGCGGGGCCGCGCGTTCTGGATGGGATGCTGCAGCTGGCGCAGGTTCCTCAGGAGCTGCGGCGGTTGGCTGCGCCTCCTGGAGCCAGGCGATAAACGCCTCTTCGAGGCTGGCGGCACCGCGCTGCTCGACCAGCGCCTGCGGCGTATCGCTGGCCAGCACCTTGCCGGCGTGCATCAGCGAGATGCGGTCGCAGCGTTCTGCCTCATTCATAAAGTGGGTGGAGATAAAAATGGTCACCCGATCCTGACGCGCGAGGTCGACCATCAGCTGCCAGAACATATCCCGTGCCACCGGATCGACCCCGGAGGTGGGTTCGTCGAGGATCAGCATTTCCGGGCGATGGATGACCGCCACCGCCAGCGACAGACGCTGACGGATGCCCAGCGGCAGGGCGGTGGGCAGGGCGTCTTCCACTTCGCTGAGCATGAAGCGCTCGCTCATTTCCGCCACCCGCCCGGGGATCTCGCCGTCCGGAATATGAAACAGGCGGGCGTGCAATTCGAGGTTTTGCCGGACGGTCAGTTCGCTATAGAGCGAGAAAGCCTGCGACATATAGCCCACCCGCTGGCGGGTAGCGATATCTTTCGGGTCGACCGGCTGGCCGAACAGCCAGGCTTCGCCTTCGCTGGCGGGCAGCAGGCCGGTGAGCATCTTCATGGTGGTGGATTTGCCGCAGCCGTTGGAGCCGAGGAAGCCGAAGATTTCACCGCGGGCGATGCGGAAGTTAACGTGGTCGACGGCGACGAAGTCGCCAAAGCGCATGGTCAGCCCACGGGCTTCGATGGCGATCTCTTCCTCGCGGTCGTCGCGCGGCGGGATTACCACTGCCTTATGCGCCTGGCGCTGCGCTTCCGGCAGCAGGGCGATAAACGCCTGCTCCAGCGTCTGACTGCCGGTCTGCGCTTTCAGCTCCGCAGCGGTACCGGTCGCCAGCACCTCGCCGGCGTTCATCGCCACCAGCCAGTCAAAGCGCTCAGCCTCTTCCATGTAGGCGGTAGCCACCAGTACGCTCATCTCCGGCTGGCGCTGACGAATGCTGTCGATAAGCTCCCAGAACTGCGCCCGGGAAAGCGGGTCGACGCCGGTGGTGGGTTCATCGAGGATCAGCAGCTGCGGGTCGTGGATAAGGGCGCAACAGAGCCCCAGCTTTTGCTTCATCCCGCCGGAGAGCTTACCCGCCGGGCGATCGCGAAACGGCGCCAGCCCGGTGCTCTGCAGCAGCTCGTTGATACGAGATTCGCGTTCGGCTTTATCGTGGCCAAACAGGCGGGCGAAGAAGTCGACGTTTTCATACACCGAAAGGGTGTGATAGAGGTTTTTCCCCAGCCCCTGCGGCATCCAGGCAATCTTCGGGCACACCTCGCGGCGGTGATGAACGTCGCGCATATCCCCGCCGAGCACCATCACGTTACCCTGCTCAATGGCCCGCGCCCCGGCGATGAGAGAGAGCAGGCTCGATTTGCCGACGCCGTCCGGGCCAATCAGGCCGACCATGCGCCGCGCCGGGATCACCAGACTGATATCCCGCAGCGCCACGGTGGTGCCGAAGCGCTGGCCAACGTTGTCCAGCCGGGCGACGGGGGGCGAGGTATCCTGTGGCGTCAGTATCATTGCGGCAACCTTACCGTCAGGGCTTCAGGCCAGGACTGCTGGTTATCCAGCCGCACGTAAGCCATGCCGGGCAGACCGGTTTTGACATACTCCAGGTGCTGCGCCAGCAGCTCCGGCGGGATACGCGCTTTGACGCGGAACATCAGTTTGAGACGCTCGTCGCGGGTCTCCACCGTTTTCGGCGTGAACTGGGCGACGCTGGCGACAAAGCTGATATTGGCCGGGATCACCAGATCCGGAGCGGCATCGAGGATCAAGCGCGCTTCGCTGCCGAGCGCCAGCAGACCCGCCTGTTCGGTGGGCAGAAAGAAAGTCATATAGACGTCAGCGAGATCGACCATATTCAGCACCCGACCACCGGCGGCCAGCACTTCGCCGGGCTCGGCGACGCGATACTGAATACGGCCGTCGCGGGGCGCCTTCAGCTCGCTATCGTCAATATCGGCCAGGATCCGCCGCTCGGTCGCCTGGGCGGCTTCGACGCGGGTTTGCGCCTGAATAATGCTGGTGCGGGCGGCCTCGATGGCGGCGCGGGCGGCAGAGACCTGGGCTTTCGCCGACTCCAGCGCCGCGCGAGCGCTCTCCGCCGCGGCGCGATCGTCATCCAGCTGCTGGGCGGAGACGGCGCCACGCTGAGAGAGGGTGTTTGAGCGAACATGGCGTTTCGCCGTGGAGTCGAGCTCCGCCTGACGCTGCTTCACTACCGCTTCGCTGGCGCGCATTTCACTTTGCCGCTGATCGAGCAAGGCTCTGGCGGCCAGGACCGCGCTTTCCGCTTCCTTGATTTGCGCGGCGGCTTCAAGACGCTGCTCGTTCAGTACACGGGTATCCATTCTCGCCAGCACCTCTCCCTGGTGCACGAACTGACCCTCTTTGACCAGAATGGTGTCGATACGCCCGGCGATTTTGCTGGCAATATCCACCTCGGTGGCTTCGATTCGTCCGTTGCTACTGGCAAAACCCTCCGGGAGGCCCGGCGGGCGCAGCAGCCACCATGCTGCGGCGGCGAGTACCACCAGTAAGCCGACAAAATACCCTGTCCAACGTTTCTTTATTTTGTCCATACGCGACTCGCTTGATTCCCTGTGCGAAGTGATACGCGTGTCTTCTCCGGCGGGCGGAGCGTCCTCCTTGCGAAGGACGAATGAGTGGGGAAGGGACGCTGACGCAGCGCTCTACCGCGTCGATGCGCAGCCGAACGCTGTACTACTTATGTGGTCATCATCAGCGATCCTGGCCTTAATGAAACACGCATAGTGAGAGCTACCGTTAACGTGATAGTAACATCCGCGGCGGTGTTGTCCACACGAAAGGCAGGGTCTTGTCGGCGCGTTAACAAAATATCCACTACCGGAAACCTTTCATCACCTCAGAACAGGACCGGCAGCCCCAGACCTCGTTTCACCTCATGCAGCGTCTGCTGCGTCAACTGGTGGGCGCGCTCGCTGCCCTGACGCAACAATTCCAGCAACATCCCTTTATCCTGAATAAAGGTGGCCCGCCGTTCGCGGATCGGCGCCAGGAGCGCCTGCAGGCAGGTTTCCAGTTCATTTTTACACTGGCGATCCCCCAGCCCGCCGCGCTGATAGTGGGCTTTCATCTCAGCCACCAGTGCCTTATCGCTATGGAAAGCGTCGAGATAGGTGAACACCACGTTGCCGTCGACATGCCCCGGATCGCTGACTCTCAGGTGCGTCGGGTCGGTATACATCGCGCTGACAGCGCGGTGGATCTCCTCTTCACTGGCCGATAACGTCAGCGTATTGCCCAGCGATTTCGACATTTTGGCGTTGCCGTCGACGCCCGGCAGGCGGCTCACTTCGCTGAGTAGCGCCTTGCAGTGGCGCAGCACTGGCGCGCCGGTGAGGCTATTCATCTTGTGGACGATCTCGTTGGTCTGCTCAATCATCGGTAGCTGATCGTCGCCCACTGGCACCAGTTCGGCTTTGAAGGCGGTGATATCTGCCGCCTGGCTAATCGGATAGGCGAGAAAGCCCACCGGCAGCGAACGGGCGAATCCCTTCTGGGCAATCTCATTTTTGACCGTCGGATTACGTTCCACGCGGGCGACGGTGACGATATTCATATACAGCGCGCTGAGCTCCGCCAGCGCGGGCAGGGCGGACTGCAGGCAGATCGTGGTGAGCCTGGGGTCAATGCCGACGGCCAGATAATCGGCCATCACTTCGAGGATATGATGGCTTATTTTTTGCGGGTTGCTGCCGTTGTCAGTGAGCCCTTGCAGGTCGGCGATAAGGATAAACTGCTGGTGGTCGTGCTGCAGCGCGACGCGCTGGCGCAGTGAGCCGACGTAGTGGCCAAGATGTAGCTGGCCGGTGGGGCGGTCGCCAGTGAGGATGGTTTGCGGATGGTTCATCAGGGACTCCTTATCAGACTGTTCAGCCGAAAGACGTCCTGAAAACACCAAAGCCGCCTTCCGGCGGCTTTGAAAATGGAAACGTGTATCGTGCCGCCTGTTATGCAGGCAGCCACCAACGGCGGGGATAGGTTACGATCGCGTTTCTGTTCATCTTTTTATCCTGCCACGAAACCATAGTGGGGTAAACCCTGTTTGGTAAAAGGCCCGGCGGCGCTGCGCTTGCGCGGGCCGAGGGACTGCCCGCGCAGGCCGGGAAACAGGATAAAAGACCATGTTACATGGTCGAGAAGACGTTCATGATCACGCCGCCGGAGATAATCAGCGCCATGGCGATAATGGCCGCCAGGTCCGGTTTCTGCTTATAGAGGATCATCGAGCATATAGTCACGCCGACGATACCGAAGCCGCACCACAGCGAGTAGGCCACGCCCACAGGGATGGTGCTCATCGCGCGGGTGAGGGCAAAGTAGCAGAGGCCGTAGGCGCAGACCACCAGCACCGAAGGAGCCAGTTTGCTGAAACCGTTGGTTTTTTTGATCATCGAGGTGCCGGTGATTTCGGAGCCGATAGACAGCGCCAGCCATAAAAATCCGAGATTAAACATAGGGTATTCCTTTCCTGTTAGTTAGCGATGTTCTTATCCATGGCGGCGGCGGGCGTGGCGGGCGCGGCCTCTTCGTTCTCTTCGGAACCCATTTTTGAGAACAGGTTCATGATAATGATGCCGCTGGCGATCACCGCCATGCCGATGATGGCGGCGGTATCCGGGTGCTGGCCATAGAATGCCATTCCCAGCGTCGAGACCACCAGGATGCCGGTGCCGGACCAGGTGGCGTACGCCAGGCCGACCGGGATATCTTTCACCGCCCTTGAGAGCGAGTAATAGCAGGTGCAGTAAAGCGCAATCAGCAGCCCGAGCAGCAGCATTTTGCTGCCGCCTTCACTGCTACCGAACATTTTTAACGTCGAGGTTGCCGAGGTTTCGGAGAGGATAACCAGCAGCATCCATAACCAGCATTTAGTTTTCGAGGACATCGTTAAGCTCCAGATTTTTCGTAGGGTAAGGTCATATCTTTCTGTTTTTTAAGTAATCAATGGCCGCATCGGTCAGCTGAGCGCGCGGGGCCGCCGCCAGCGCCGGATTATTCACCACGTCTGTGACGGTAAGATAACGGCGCGGTTCGCTGTTGGCGTCTGCTGGCGCGGTGGGCGCGTCCAGCTTCGCCAGCAGCTCATTCATGGTGCCGAGGAAGACGCCGCAGGCTTCCAGACGAGCCAGCGTGGTCTGCAGATGCCCGGCGTAGGCGCTGCCGGCCTGCGTGCCGCGCAGCTGGTTGAGCTCGCTGTGTGGATCGCAGTGGTAGCGCAGCGCCAGCACCGGAATACCCGCCAGCAGCGCCTCGTGCGCGCAGCGGGAGACTGCATTGCGCAGGGTGCCGTTCAGCAGATCCGAGGCTTGCGGATAATCGAGAAAAGGCAGCAGCACCGCCCGCCACGGCGCTGACGGCAGGACATCCAGCCAGGTTGATGACGGGATAATCTCGCCCACCTCTCGCCAGGCGGCGGCGTCAGCGAGACCCTCCTCCAGCGCGAGGCGCAGCGGATAGCCGCTTCCCGCCAGGCGTTGGCGGATAGCTGCGCGGTAGCCGTCAGCGGCGGTCACCATCACCAGTACCGGCGGCCGCAGGCGCTGCAAAATCCGCGCAACTACACCTTCAATCTGTTCGTCGGTCATGGCGAGCCTCCGTTAGCCGATGAGCGTCACCTGCGCGCCGTTTTTTAACCCGGCGGCATTGGCTTCTTCGGTGTCGATGTGAAATTCCAGCGCGAAGTCATCGCGCACCCGCACCACCACTTCGTCGAATGTCAGCTGGCGCTCGCCGTTGCTGCGCACGCTGACCTTCTGGCCATTGCTGACGTTGAGCTGGCGCGCGTCCTGCGACGACATATGAATATGCCGCCAGGCGCAAATCACTTGCGAATGGAGCGCAACGTGACCGGCGGGGCCAATCAGCAGAGCGCTACCGGCATTCTCCAGTTGCCCGGACTCACGAACTGGCGCGTGAATGCCGAGCGTGAAGCAGTCGGCGCGCGATACTTCCAGTTGCGATACCGGGCGGGTCGGCCCGAGGATACGGACGTTGGTCAGCGAGCCCTTCGGCCCGACGACGGTCACGCACTCCTGGGCGGCGAACTGCCCCGGCTGGCGCAGCGGTTTGAACGGCGTCAGGCTGTAGCCTTTACCGAACAACGCCTCGACGTCCTGTTGCGCGAGATGGACGTGGCGGTTGGAGATCCCCACCGGGATCGCCGGCGCCGTTGCGCTCAGGCGGGCGGCGATTTTTTCGCGAACCACGGTGTCGATCATGACTTCTTCCCTTTCTTCAGCGCCGGATGTTTATCTTCTGTTTCGCTCGGGGCGGTAGGCGGGACGATGGGGGCCGGGGCGGCGATAACTACCGGTTCGGCTATTTTTTCCTCGCGCGGAGGGCTGCCTTTGAGGTTGCTCAACGCTTCAACCACGCAGCGCTCCGGGCGGGCAATAACCAACGACTTCACGGTGTGCTCGGCGCCGGCTACGGCGACGCCGCGCTCGATGGCGGTGTGGATGGCGCTGATCTCTCCTTCAAAGCAGACGCTCACCAGCCCGGAGCCTGGTTTGCGATAGCCAATGCAGGTCACGCCCGCGGCTTTACAGGCGGCGTCGACGGCCTGAATGGCGGCGACCCATCCTCGCGTTTCAATTACGCCTAAACTTTTCATGGTCGGCTCCTGTTAATGGCGGACTAAGCGAATATCAAAATCAAATTGCCGGAAGAAGGTTTCCAGCCGGTCCAGTTCTTCCGCTGAATAAGACGGGTCCTGGGTAATCGGGTAGGGCATATCCAGGCGTTCGTACTTTTTGCGTCCCAGCTGGTGGTACGGCAGCATGTCGATGCGGCGGATATTCCCGCGCTTCGCCAGCTTCTGTACGTAATCAATGGCGCCGGTAATGGCGTCGAATGAGTCGTTGTAGCCGCGAATGAGCGGCATACGCACAATCACGTTTGCGCCGGAATCCACCAGCCATTCGAGATTGCGGCGGATCCCTTCGTTGCCGATGCCGAGCATCGCCTTATGGTGTTCGCTATTAATCTGCTTAATGTCGAACAAGAAGGTGTCGGTGACCGGCGCCAGCTTCTGGTAGTTAGCAAGTGGGGTGGTGCCCTGGGTTTCGACGGCGGTGTTAATCATCATTTTTTTGCATTCGCGGAATAAGGCGACGGCAAAATCGGTCTGCAGGCTCATCTCGCCGCCGCCGATGGTTACGCCCCCGCCGGAGGAGATATAGAAGTCATAGTCCTGCATGATGATTTCCATCAGCTCGCTGACGGTGACGTCCTTGCCCATAATGTCCAGCGCGTTCCGGGTGCAAATCTCTTCGCATTTTCGGCAGCCGATGCAGTCTTTATTGCGGTCGACGAAGTGCTTCATTTCGCCGTTCTCTTCCGCGCGATAATGAATACCCGCCGGACAGACGCTGACGCAGTCGCCGCAGTTAATGCATTTATCGTGCGAGAACATCACCTGGAACTGGCTGCTCAACCCTTCCGGGTTGGCGCACCACGGGCAGCGAATGTTGCAGCCCTTAAAAAACACCAGCGTGCGAATGCCATCGCCGTCATAGATCGAATATTTCTGGATATTGAAAATTCGGCCCGTTAATTCTTGTTTTGCGATCACGCTTGCCTCCCGCTCCGTCCCGTTACGGGACGGAGAACTTCCGGTTATTTCTCAAATACGGCTCAAATAATTCCCAGTCAGAGAACTAGAACTTCTCAATCACCGTACGGCTGATGATCTCGTCCTGGACCTCTTTGCACAGCTCGACGAAGTAGGCGCTGTAGCCGGCGACGCGGACGATCAGGTCACGGTATTTCTCCGGCTCCTGCTGCGCCTTCTTCAGCACTTCGTTATCGACATAACTGAACTGCATCTGGCCGTTGCCGAGAATCGAGGCGGTACGCAGCAAGGTAATCAAGCCGTGGCGACCTTCCGGGGTATCCAGCAGCCCTTTGAGGAACTTGAAGTTGTGCACCATGCCGATGTTCATGGTTTCCACGTTCATCTTGCTGACCGATTTGATAATCGCCGTCGGGCCTTGCTTATCCGCGCCCTGGGTTGGGCTGATACCGTCGGAGAGCGGCATCCACGCCAGGCGGCCGTTCGGCGTGGCGTTGGTCAGCTCGCCGATCGGCGTGTTGTTGGAGATGGACAGTGTGCCGTGGCTCAGGGTGGAGTAGAGCATCTTGTACTTACGGCACTCGCGCTCGGTCCACTCGGTGATATCCAGTGCGTACTGGTCAACGTAGTTATCATCGTTGCCGTATTTCGGCGCGTTGAGGCAGTCGCGACGCAGCGCTTCGTAACCTTCAAAGTTGGCCAGCAGCGCATCGCGGATCTGCTCAAGGGTGTATTTCTTCTCTTCGAACACCAGCTTGCGGATCGCCGCCATGGAGTCGACGTAGGTCGCCAGGCCGGAGAAAATCAGCCCCGGGCCGTGATTGATCATCGCGCCGCCGGCGGCAACGTCTTTCCCTTTTTCCATGCAGCCTTCTACCAGCAGCGACATCAGCGGCTTCGGCGCCACATCACGGTGGACGCGCTGGCTGATGACGGTACCGATGGCCGACAGGCGCACGATATGGGCGATCTGCTGTTTCACCGCCGCGTCGAATGCTTCGAAGGTGCGCAGGTCGCGCAGGTCGCCGGTATCCAGCCCCTGATAGCTATCGAACAGCACCATCCGTCCGCGGTTGAGCACGAACTCGATAGCGATGGGCCACTGGGTGTAACCGGTGGAGGTCCACTGGTAGATGCGCCCGGATTTCTGCGGTTCAACGCAGCCCATCAGGCAGTAGTCGCGGGCGTCTTCGAAATCGAAGCCTTTTCGCAGCATCATCTTGATATGGGAGTCGTCGAAGTGGCAGGCCGGGAAGCCCATCCCCGCTTTGACGACGTCGACGATTTTTTCCATATACTTCTGCGGCGACTGGTTGTGAATACGGCAGGCCAGCGACGGCTGGTAAACCTTCACGAAGCGCACGGCGTCCATAATCAGATAGGTCAGATCGTTACAGGCATCGCCGCCGCTACGCTTCTGACCGCCGACGGTCAGGTTGATAAATGGCTGATAGCCGGCGAAATATTTCGCCCCCAGCTCGCTGGACATCCACATCAGCTCGGCGCATTTGATGATGAACGCCTGCAGCAGCTCCAGCGCGGTATCGTGGGTCAGGCGGCCTTCGCGAATATCGGCTTCGAACATTGGGTAGCAGTACTGATCGACGCGCCCCAGGGACAGCCCGGTCTGGTTCTCTTCGATTTCAAACAGCGATTCCACGGTCCAGATACTCTGCAGCGCTTCCTGCAAGGTCTTCGGCGGATTCGCCGGCACGTTTTCGTTCACTTCGGCGATGGTCAGCAACTCGGCGCGGCGCTGGGCGTTCTGTTCAACGGCGGCCAGTTCGCGGGCGCGGGCGGCGATGCGGTGTGCGTAGTTAATCACCCCTTCGCAGGTTTCTATCGCCGCTTTGTAGTAGTAGATGCGGTCGATATCTTCCGGGTTTTCCATGCTCAGGCTGGCCAGGTGCGCCTCGGCGTCGGCTTTAATGCCGTTCATCCCTTTGGTAAACAGCAGCACGTCGTAGCCCGGGCAGGTGTCGCCGCCGCCGTTGATCTGGTGGTAGGAGAGGTCGCTGACGAAGGTCTCGCCGCTGAACGCCCATACGCCCGCTTCGCGGTACTGGGCTTCGCAGATTTCATCCAGCGAGCGGCCTTCCCAGAACGGCACGATCTCTTCGCGGATGGTTTTCTTATCTGCTTCGCTGATCTCAAACGGATCCTGCGGACGGGTGCTCATGGTATCGAGTTCGTCGCGCACCCAGCGCCAGGCGATATCCGGCGAGAAGGCGCCCGCGCGCGGCTTGCCGCACGGATGACCGACGATCAGCTCATCGTCCTGAATCAGAATCGGCGCGGTTTCGCAGGCGTGGCGGAAGGCTTTGGCGCGCAGCAGAATTGTCGGCATGCCGGGGTTGGCTTTGACCACTTCGGTAAAGGCCAGCGCGCGGTAGATAGAGACGCTCGGGCGCACGGTCAGGTAGTGGTTACGCAGGCGCTGCATGCGCGGGGTCAGCCCTTCTGCTGCCGGCGTATCGCCGGCGGCGGCAAACGGGGCGGCGGAAACGTGTTGTACTCCCTTGAACAGACGCACCGGCAGATTCAGGGCGCTCAGGTTTTGCTGCGCGCTGAGGAACATGTCGGAGAGTTCGTTGATGCGCGCATTCTCAAGGCTTGCGCCGTGCAGCATGGCGTCAAACATCGGATAACCGTCGATCGCGCAGGCGGCGCGCACTTCGCACAGTTCCGCCAGCTTGAACCACAGCGATTCGACGATTTCATACGCCTGCTGCGGTGAGAGCGCGCCGTTGTTGATATCGTGCTGGTAGTAAGGCAGCAGGGCTTTGTCGGCGCCTTCCGGGTTGACGGCGTAGCTGCCGTTATCGAGCTGGAGCGCCAGCTGGAACAGATAAAAGGCCTGGCACGCTTCTTTGAAGCTGCGCGCCGGATGCGCCGGAACATGGTGCAGAATGGCGGCGCTGTCCAGCAGTTCCGCCCGGCGGTAAGCGTTGGTTTCCGCGGCGGCCAGCTGTTCGGCGCTGTTGGCCAGGTTTTGCGCCAGCGCCAGCAGGGCGTCGCAGGCGTAGATGGCGGCGCGACAGCCGTTGACTTCATCCATGCCGCTGCGGCTGACTGCGCTACCGAGGGCGCGGGTTTTCTCTTCCAGCTGGTGCTTAATCGCCAGCACCCCTTTTTCGACCACCAGCCGGTAGTCAGGCGAATCCAGATCGCTGTTGAGGTTGAGGAACTGGAAAGTCGATGGGCGACGGGTCGCGTTTTCGTCATGGAAAATCGCCCCGTGCGGTTTACGGGTCTGGTTGCCGACAATGAGTTCGTCGGCGCTGATGGTCAGCGGCAGCTGGCGCATCAGTTCATAGAAACGGCGCGCCGGTTTAACGGCGGCGGGAACGCCCGCGATGTCGCCATCAAGAGCGTTCAGTGTGGTGGCATGTTCGGTGCACAGAGTGCTTTTCTGGGCGAGTAAACGGTCTGCCAGCACTTTTACGCGCGGCGTTAAGTTGTAGTGTGCCATGAAGTATTCTCCAGATGTTCTTGTTAGTTGCCCGCATTGTTGCCGGGTGGCGCTGCGCTGACCCGGCCTACTCGCGCGTTACCCGTAGGCCCGTGCAAGCGGAGCGCCGCCGGGCGATTCCGGGCAACCGGACCACGCCTGGCGATAAAGTTCGGTTAACGCATTAGCGTCCGGCGTACGTGGGTTGGTTGGCGTGCAGCTGTCGCGCAGCGCCTGGCCAACCATCTCCGGCAAACGGCGGTCGAATTCAGCCGCCTCGATGCCGGTTTCGCTAATGCCGGCGGGCTGGTTCATCTCGTCTTTTAAGGCCTGAATGGCGACCAGCAGGCTGGCGACGCCCTGGCGCGGCGAGGCGGCAGGCAGATCCAGCAGATGCGCCAGGCGGGCATATTTATGCGCCGCGAAGGTGTCGCACTGGCCGTGGAAATCGGCGTTCCAGGCGACGACGTGCGCCATCAGCAGGGCGTTGGCGCGGCCATGGGGCACGCGGAAGACGCCGCCGAGCGCGTGGGCCAGGCTGTGGGTGATCCCCAGCGATGCGTTGGTGAAGGCCATCCCCGCCATGCAGGAGGCGTTGTGCATCTTTTCGCGCGCCTGCAGGTCGTCACCGCTGCGCCAGCAGGTTGGTAGATAGCGAAATACCTGCTGCACCACTTTCTCCGCCAGGGCGTCGGAAAAGTCGCTGGCGGCGCGGGAGACGTAGGCCTCAAGGGCGTGACACAGCACGTCCATGCCGGTGTCGGCGGTAATAGCCGGCGGCACCGTGGCCACCAACGCCGGGTCCAGAATGGCGATATCCGGCAGCAATGACGCATCCACCAGCACCAGCTTTTCCGCGTTGGCTTTCACCACTGAAAAGGCGGTGACTTCCGAACCGGTACCGCTGGTGGTCGGGATGGCGACGAAGCACGGACGGGGACGGTCGGCCAGCGGACGGGTTTGCGCCAGGGAGAAAATAACCGCTTTGGCGGCATCGATAACCGAACCGCCGCCGAGCGCGATAACCAAATCCGGGTAGTGGTTATCCATCAGCTTCATACCGCGCACCACGGTGGCGATATCCGGATCCGCCACCACGTCGTCCCACACCTGCCAGGCGATCCCGCGCTGGCGCAACAGGGCGGTGACGCGCTCGGCGAGGCCAAACTTCACCATCGCTTGATCGGTTACCAGCAGCACGCTGCGGGCGGACAGTTCGTTCAGTACCGAAAGGGCATCCTGACCGAAGCAAATCCGCGGTTTCAGTAAAAATTCACTCATTGGGCTATTCACTCCTGTTCGGCTTCCCGAAACACCTTCTCGACAATGGCGACCACCGACATGGCTTTGTAGCGGTCTTTATTGAGCGCGAAGTACTCTTCCGCCAGCACGATGTCGTGCATACCGGCGCCGACGTTATCGACGGCGACCCAGGTCTGGTCTTTCATCGGCTGCTGTTTGTCATCTAAGCGAGCGATCAACAGCAGGTTGCTGCCGCGCAGCTCATCGCATTTTTGCGTGGCGACAACATGGCCGGTCACCTTTGCGAGAATCATCGTTTTATCGCCTTATATCAGTGCGTTACTTAGCGAGGCGCTCCAGCACTTGGCGGATAACGCGTTCCACGTTTTGCTCGTTAATTGCGCCTTCCGCATTCGCTGCGGCGCCTGCGCTGGCGAAGCGGTCATCACTGCCTGCCGGGTGTGCTGGCGCAGCGCTCGCCGGGGCGTTGAAACGCACGTCATCGAGAATGCTGCGCTGCGGATCGCTCGCCGGCGTGACGATGGTCGGCTGCGGTTCAGGGCGGCTGCCCGGGGCGCGCAGTTCGTCAATCGAACGCACGCCGTAGCCGACTTTGCGGATGTTGAGCAGGTTCATCGGGCCGACGTTGTCGGAGCTGGAGCCGCCGCCGACCGCGCCGCAGCCGAGGGTCAGCGCCGGGGAGATATTGGTGGTGGCGCCGATGCCGCCGAGCGCCGCCGGGGTGTTGATCAGGATGCGGTTGACCGGTTTTTCGAGGCTGAACTGGCGGATGACGTCCTGGTTGCGGGTGTGGATCACCAGCGTATGGCCGAGCCCTTCATTGGTCAGCAGCTCTACCACGCGGTGGCAGGCGGCTTTCCAGTCCTCTGCCACGTACAGGCCGAGTACCGGGCACAGTTTTTCCCGCGAGTAGGGGTTTTTCGGCGAGACGGTGGTCTGCTCGGCGATCAGCACTTTGGTGCTGGCCGGGACGCAGAAGCCGGCCATCTGGCTGAGGTACAGCGCGGTTTTGCCGACCACTTTCGGGTTGATGGTGCCGTTCGAGCGCAGCAGCAGCGCCGCCATTTTCGCCGCTTCATCTTCATTCATGAAGTAAGCGCCCTGCGCTTCCAGCTCGCGGTGAACCTCATCGTAAATGCAGCCTTCGACAATGATCGACTGCTCGGAGGCGCAAATCACCCCATTATCGAAGGTTTTGCTGGTGATGATGTCTTTCACCGCGTGATGGATATCGGCGCTGCGTTCGATAAATGCCGGGCCGTTGCCCGGGCCGCCGCTGATGGTCGGGGTGCCGGACGCGTAGGCCGCGCGCACCATGCCTTCCCCGCCGGTGGCGAGGATCAGCGAAACGTCTTTGTTGTGCATGAGCTCTGAGGTGGCTTCGAGGGTCAATTGGGTGATGCCGTCGACGCTGCCCTCCGGCGCGCCGGCCGCTTCCGCCGCGCGTTTGACGATCTCAATCGCTTTCCAGCTGCACTGACGCGCGCCCGGGTGCGGGGAGAAGATAATGGCGTTGCCGGCCTTGAGGGCAATCAGCGCTTTGTAGATAACCGTAGAGGTTGGATTAGTTGAGGGTACCAGCGCGCAAATCACGCCCAGCGGCACGCCCACGTCCATCACTTTTTTTACCGGGTCGTCATGAATGATGCCAACGGTCTTCATATCTTTGATGGCGTCGTAGACGCGCAGCGAGGCGAAGCGGTTTTTCAGCACTTTGTCCTGCCAGTTGCCAAAACCGGTCTCTTCCGCGGCCATTTTCGCCAGCGCTTCGGCGTGGTGCGCTGCTTCCTGGGCCACGTTTTTCACGATGGCGTCGATTTGCTGCTGCGAAAAGGTGGCCAGCATTGCCTGCGCCTTTTTGGCGTTGCGCACCAGTTCCCGGGCGTTCTGCCGGGACTGCAAATCGTTATCCAGTTCAATCATGAGTCTATCCTTCATCAGACGAAAAGAGTGGGGACGGGGCGTGCCCTGTCAGGTCATGCTTTGTGCTGCGCCGCGATTTTTTCGATGTCGTTATGTGGACGCGCGATGACGCGAGAGCTGACGACTTCGCCAATGCGTTTCGCCGCTTCCACGCCGGAGTCTACCGCCGCGTTGACCGCGCCGACGTCGCCTTTCACCATGGCGGTGACCAGGCCGGAGCCGACGTTTTCATAGCCAATCAATTCGACGTTGGCGGCTTTGCACATCGCGTCCGCGGCTTCAATACAGGCCACCAGACCTTTGGTTTCGATAAGACCAAGCGCTTCTTTCATCAGGTTTCTCCGTTAGTCCGCAATTTTGTAATGCGAGACGATTTTGTTGATGTCGTTATGCGGACGCGCGATGACCAGCGAGGTCACCACTTCGCCGATGCGCTGCGCCGATTCGACGCCGGAATCCACCGCCGCTTTCACCGCGCCGACGTCGCCTTTCACCATCGCGGTGACGAGGCCGGAACCGACGTTTTCATAGCCGATCAGTTCGACGTTGGCGGCTTTACACATCGCATCCGCTGCTTCAATGCAGGCCACCAGACCTTTGGTTTCGATCAGACCTAATGCATCACCCATTTGCGTTCTCCTGGCCTTCAGGCCTTGTGTTTAATGACGATTTTGTTGATGTCGTTATGCGGACGCGCGATAACCAGCGAGGTCACCACTTCGCCGATGCGCTGCGCCGATTCCACACCGGAATCCACCGCCGCTTTTACCGCGCCGACGTCGCCCTTCACCATCACGGTGACCAGGCCGGAGCCGACGTTTTCATAGCCGATCAGTTCGACGTTGGCGGCTTTACACATCGAGTCCGCTGCTTCAATACAGGCCACCAGACCTTTGGTTTCGATAAGCCCCAATGCATCACCCATCGTGATCTCCTCCAGAACAGGTTTTGTGATTCGGGAAAACCGTCCGCGTAACGGCATCAACACGCGGAAGCGGCGTTCGGGGTTCACTATAGGGAATGGGGAGAGAAGTGAAATTTAAATCCGTGAATATGGATATTTTAGTTTTTTACTCTGTGATTTAGCTTTTTTTAGGCTTGTTTTTATCTTTTTGTTCTGTTTTATGCGAATTGATTTTTATGATGGTATGGCGCTTTTTTAAGCTATTTATCGGCGAAAGATGAATGTTAATAAGATGATAATTACTTGCCAGAAGTCGGTAATATAGCCACGTTATAATTGTGGGTATGCTCAAGTTTTGGCGTCGAAGCTAAACGCAAAACGTGCGCTTTTAGCATCCAGGGAAAAGGGGGCAATACTCGAGCGTGAGCGAGGGCGCATTTTCCTCGCGGCGGTACAGGGGGGACGGGTTAATTAAGCGTGCTGCCGGACTTCAGCGTGCATATGTAGAGCGGTGAGTTGATTGAGCTCAGCAGGATAGCTTTGTCGTTAAGCTTTTGCGCATTGAGGAACAGGCCGTCGTGGCTGTCGGACATCTCGCGCATGAAATAGTCGAAGATGACATCCGGCGATTCGTCGATGGACGAGGCGCTGGATTCCCACTTCTTGATGCGGTAGTGGCGCTCGGTTGCCGAGATGCGCTGGCTGGTGTAGCTGAATTTGACGTAACGCTGCAGGTAGAGCCAGCCGGCGGCAGAATCGGTATAGCCTTCCACTACCATCGAACCGTTGCCATTAGCGGCAAAATTAAAATGGATATTGCCGTTCACATTCTCTTTTTCCATGTTTTCAAAACGCATGATCGCTTTGGTGGAGCAGCTCATCACGCCGTCGTTGGCATCCGGCAGCAGGCGCCACGCGCTAAACCCGGCGGCGGCGATAAACGCGAGGGCAGAGAGGGCGAAAAAGGTGCGGGGCGCGAGTCTCATTGCGGTTTCCAGGAGTAGTAAAAGTAGTTATCGCAATAGCTAAAAGGGTTGTCTTCGTGCATCGCGCAGTGGGCGAGAAACACCCGGCCCAGGCCGTTGGTCTCCAGCCGGTCGCCATAGAAGAAAACAAAACGCTCGCCCGGCTTGCAGCTGAGCTTCAGTCGCTGACGCACCTCATCAAAATTCTTACCATAGGCCGTCGCCGAGACCGAACGCAGCATTTCATCGCTGGCGAGCAGTTCGCACTGGCTGTGGTTCATCAGCGTCAGATTAATTGGCCGGGCGACGTGGGTGCCGGCAAAAGTGAATGCCATCAGCAGCAGGGCGATGACCAGCAGGCAGCCGCCGGCCAGATACCAGCACATCCCGCGCGCATGTGGTGAAGCGGCAGGCGGTGTGGTTTCCCTTTCTGACGCCGCGGGTTCGCCAGGCGGCTCGGCAGGGCTGGCGACTTCGGCCTGCGCCGGCCCGGCGTCGAGCAGTTCGATGCTGAGATCCTGATTCAGCTGCAGCATGCCGCGCGACACGGTGACGATAATGTTATCGATATCGTAGTGGCGGAAGGTTTTGCGCAGCATGCTCAGATACTGGTTGAGGTTGCTGTTGGAAGACGTTAAGCCGTTATCGTCCCAGACTTTTTTCAACACTTCATCGCGACTGACCACGCCGGTATGGCGGAGAAAAAAATAGAGCAGCGCGCTGGCGGTGATGGATAGCTGGCTATCCGGTTCATCGCTGCCGGGCAGGGTTAGCGTGCCGTCCGTTGCATCATAAATGAGACGGGCATTGATGTTGTAGCGCATCGCGGCCTCACTCTATTCGCTTCATGCGGGAAGCGTCATTTTGGTCAGATCGTTCACCAGCGACCGGCGGTGTTCGCTGCTCATGGTGCGCCCCTCGGTCAGCTCAGATAACCAGATGCCGTCGGCGGCGTAGCGAACCAGGGTACCGGTTGGGCCGTTATCCAGCGCATCGCCTTGCGCCAGGTGGCCAAGCATCCAGTCACGCCAGCATTTTCGCAGCACCGGTTCGTCCGGCATCGCCAGCGAGAGCACCATCAGCTGACGGCTTTCGTGCGTGTCCGTCAACTGCGGATTGGACAGATAGTGTAAATAGGCGCGGGTAAAACGCCCGTAAGCGATGTTATCGGCGGCCATCAGTTCGCTAATCGCCTTTTCCATAATCGCCAGCAGCCTGGCGAACAGAGCGAAAATCAGCGCCTGCTTATTGGGAAAATGGTGCAGGAGGCCGCCTTTGCTGACTCCAGCCTCGCGGGCGACAGCGTTCAGCGACAGGGCGGCGATACCGTCCCGGCCGGCAATCATCGCCGCCGATTCAAGCAGCTGACGGTGGAGACGGACGGGATCTTTTTTACGATGCTGGGCTTCCATATTCATGGCCGGAATCATACCGACCAGACGGTATGATTATTTTTGATCGCTATCAATATGAGAGGCGGCTTCGCGGGACGGGATGCCGTTAATGCGTGGAGGCTCACAAATTGTCATATTAATGAAAGCGATAACCCGGAAGGGCTATCGCGTTGAGGTTTATTTCGTTGCCAGATGCACCGCCAGGCCGCTTTGCCCTGGCGCCAGCTCCGGGCGAAGCGTCAGCGATGGGATCAGATAGTCGCCATGATTTTGCCGGCGAAATGGAATGGGCTCAGTTTGCCACAGCGTGTCCAGCCGCCCGGCCAGGGTGGCGCACTGGTTGGCGAACTGCGCGGCATCGGTTTTGTCCGTGCGGTAGAACACCAGCGGCGGAAGCACCTCGAAGCCGGGATAGAACAGCATACCGTGCTGAATGGGGAACAGGATGTCGTCGATGGGGCCATTGATCCCGCGCGGTGAATAGTGTTCCGCCCAGCCGCCGGCGGTGACGATCAGCATTGCCCGCTTGCCGACGAAGGTGCCTTCCCCATAGCGATCGCCCCAGTGGCGGTCGCTGTGCTCGCCGACGCCATAGGCAAAGCCCCAGGCGTATACCCGGTCGATCCAGCCTTTCATGATCGCCGGCATCGAGAACCACCACAGCGGGAACTGAAAAATCACCGTATCGGCCCACAGCAGCTTTTCCTGCTCGGCTGCGATATCCGCGCTTTGAGTTCCTTGCGAAAAGGCCTGTTTTGAATCAAGGGTAGGACGCCAGAACTCGCCGACCGGCGGCGCGCCGCTGTCGTCGGCGTCATACCCGGCCTTCCAGCGCATGGCGTAGAGATCGGACACCTGGACTTCATGACCGGCCTGCTGCAGATGACGGATGGCGAAATCTTTGAGTCCGCCATTGAGGGAGCGCGGTTCCGGATGGGCGTAAATCAGCAGTACTTTCATAACATCACCTCTGAAGTGGGAAGATCTGCAGAGTAGGAAAGCTGGCGCTATAGTAGAAATTAATTACTTCAATTCCAGGTATAGCTGTGATTAATTTACATCGTCTGGATCTCAATCTGCTGCGCACGCTCGACGTGCTGCTCAGTGAAAACAACGTCACCCGGGCGGCGCAGCGGCTGAATCTGTCGCAGCCGTCGGTGAGTATTCAGCTCGCCAGGTTACGGGAGATGTTTGCCGACCCGCTGCTGATGCCGGGCCCGCGCGGCATGCAGCCCACCGCCCGCGCCGATGAGCTTCGCCAGCCGCTGCGCGCCGCGTTAGCCGCGCTGGAGCAGGCGGTGGCGCCGGTCAGCCCTTTTGATCCGGCGACGGCGGCGGAGACCTGGAGGGTGGCGGCGACGGACTATATGGCCTCGGCGATCCTCCTGCCGATGCTGGGCAGGCTACGCCTGGCCTCTCCCGGCAGTCGGCTGGCGGTATTTGAGCTCCAGCCGGCGCGTCTGGAGCAGCAGGCGGCCAGCGATGAAGTGGATCTCTGCTTCCATACCCGCGAGGGCGCGACGCCGGGGCTGCATCAGCGCCTGCTGTTTCGCGAGCGCTACGTGCTGGCGGGTCGGGCCGGGCATCCGGCGCTGCGGCAAGGGTTGAGTCTGGAAACGTTCTGTCAGCTGGAGCAAGCGATCGTCTCCCCGGACGGAGGCGGCTTCAGCGCGGCGACCGATACCGCGCTGGCGAACCTTGGCCTGACGCGGCGGGTTGTCCTTTCCGTGCCACATTTCCTGTTTATGCTGGAGACCCTGCGTAATAGCGATCTGGTGGCGGTCCTGCCGGAGCGGCTGGTGCGCGGGCAGAGCGGGCTGGCGGTCGTCGAGCCGCCGCTGGCGGTCGCCGGCTTTGAGATGTTGATGCTGTGGCACGAGCGCTGGCACCGCGACCCGGCGCATCAATGGCTGCGCCAGTTCATTGTGAATTCACTGGAGGAACAGACATGCTGAGCGGACTGAATCACCTGACCCTGGCAGTCAGCCAGCTGGCGCCGAGCGTGGCGTTTTATCAGCAGCTGCTGGGCATGACGCTGCACGCCCGATGGGAGAGCGGCGCCTATCTCTCCTGCGGCGATCTGTGGCTATGCCTGTCGCTGGATCCGCAGCGGCGCATCACCCCGCCGGAGGAGAGCGATTACACCCATTATGCGTTTAGCATCAGCGAAGCCGATTTCGCCTGCTTCGCCGCTCGTCTTGAGGTTGCCGGCGTGGCGGTCTGGAAGCTGAACCGCAGCGAAGGCGCCTCGCACTACTTCCTCGACCCCGACGGCCATAAGCTGGAGCTGCACGTCGGCAATCTCGCCCAGCGTCTGGCCGCCTGCCGCGAACAGCCGTATAAGGGGATGGTGTTTTTTGATGAGTGACAGGGGGCTACTATGCATTGTTATAGATTTGATTATAAGTTGAGGTTAAATGTCTGCTGAGCACATTTTTTTGATGTAAAGTCACAAGCAAATTATTGGTTGCCCGAGTGAAACCAACATATAGTCGCTTGATCTCGTCGCTGAGATCATCGCTATTACCCATTATGTTTGAACTATCTATCACTGCGACTGAATGAAACTCGAGACCTTTGCTACTAGGCAAAGGTATAATAGACAAAAAATCGCTTTGTGGTGAGTAGCGTTTTTTATCTTCCGAGCTTGCTATAAAGTAGTGCGGGATTTTTGAATCCCTTAACTCTTTTACTAATATTGCAGAAAGATGTGCGGTCGAGGGACATAATATAGCCATGTCATTCCAGCTAACACCAGTATGATGTTGTTGCTTTAGCCATTTAATTATATGGATGATTTCTTGTTGGTGGTTATCAAAAACAAGCATGTTTGGAACCTGGCCTTGAAGTCCACCAGCATCTGGTTTATGATATTTAAAGTTATCCTCAATATGATCATTTAAATAATCAAATGCAATGCTGGTAGCAAAGTGGAGAATCTGCTGTGTATTTCGATAATTGATGTCAAGAATAGTTGTACGCCCTTGAGCTTTGATACCAACGCTGGAAAGCGTAAAATCAAGTGAGCTTTTTTTCTGATAAATTGATTGCGCATCGTCATATAGAAATAATAGATAGTTAGTTTCGCTATCAACCATTCCAGAAAGTATTTTTAGCCAATCCTGTTTAAAATCATGCCCCTCATCAATTAATACCGCACTATATTGTTCTGCTGCTATTGTTTTATTTTGAAAACCAGTAATAACAGCTTGCTCAAGGTTTTCTATAAAATTTTGCTTTGAGTTAGGGAGAATATTTTTAATTTTTGCTTGCTTATAACACCATGCATGGAAGTTGGTAATTTCAACCGGAACCGTAAGTTGATGGCTTTTTATTAGAGATTTTAATTTTTGGGCCAGCATTATATTATAACACACGACAAGAATAGGTTTCTTTAAATTATTATCTTTCGCCAGGTGTAGGCAACGATAAAGGAGAATTAAGGTTTTACCTGAGCCGGCGACGCCGTGAATTATCCGATGCCCCTCACCAAGGCTTCTGGCGAGTAATTCTTGCTGAGTATCCATTATTTTTATAATATTCGGCGTTCGGAGTACAGATATTGGTTTGGCAGAACTCTCTGGTTTATCGAGAGCGTGGGTGATGCGAATTTCAGGGTATAAATGCCAACGTATACGATCTACTTGCTTATTACTTATCTCTTTAGAAAATGTATGTTTGACCAAAGAAAATAGGCGTAATGATATTTCTTCAGATGACATAAACTCGGTGATTTCATCTTTACAAATCACGATATCAGAAGGAAAAATATCACTATTGGAAAAGTATTTATCTAACTGCTTACGTGTAATATTACTGAGGTAGACTCCATGACCGTAGGGGGCGCAAAATTGTCCTTTATATTTTTCGTTGTCCTGAAGAAGTTGTGGGTCCCGCTTTAGATAGTTAATTGCGCCGTAAGAATATTGTCTGACCTGTTCTATGGGATGGGTTAGAGAAATGTCACCATCTGATGTTTCATATATCACATGTGTTTTATTAGCGGATTTTATTTTTGAAATATACCAGTCCTTCACTTCAATAAAAAGCAGCCCTCGCTGAGGATCCAGAATGATGAAATCAGGATGTGTTTGTTTTTCGCCAGTAGGAATGTCATACCAACAAGTACAATCGCTACTCAGATTGCTTTCAAAAATTCTCGCAAGACGCTTTTCTCCGGCAGTAATCTTGTTACCGCAGCTTCCGATGGTTGGGATGATCGTTGCCATTTTGCTCTCAGCTAACTGTATGACTACGCTTATACTTTAAAAGTTAATAGTCATGCTTTTTAACGGCATTACTTAAAATGCCACCATGTATTTGTGAATGGGCCAATATATATTGGTATTTATGGTTTTGCACCACAAAAATTGTTATTCAATAATAATGAAATATTGTTTATATGAATTGTTTTGTTTTTCGTATTTGTAAGAGTGATTTTAGAATGTTTAAAGAGCGTATATCTTGCCCGGAGGCGGCGCTTACCGCGCCTTTTCCGGGTTACCGGCTCGCAGATTGTGGGAATGCCGCAGCTTCACTCCATCGCCACCTTCACCGCTTCTCCCAGCTTCACCATCACCGCTTTATGTTTCTCGGTCGGCGGCAGGGCGCAGTTGATCCTGACGCAGTTGCGATACTTGCCCGCCGCGGAAAACAGCGAGCCCGGCGCGACCTGGATCTTCAGCCGGCACAGCTGTTTGGCGACACAGACCATATCCACCTGCTCCGGCAGCTCCACCCACAGCATAAAACCCCCCTTCGGCCGGGTGACGCAGATCCCGCAGGGGAAAAATTCCAGCAGCCAGCAGGTATAGATCTCCATATTGCGCTGATAGATCTGCCGCATCCGCCGCACGTGACGGTGGTAGTGGCCTTCGCGAATAAAGTTACATGCCGCCAGCTGAGTGGAGGGGACGTTGGTGCCGCTGGCGGCGTACTTCATCTGTAGCAGCTTGTCGTAGTAGCGACCGGGGGCGATCCAGCCGATGCGCAGCCCGGGGGCGATGGTTTTGGTAAAGGAGCTGCAGAGCATCACCCGACCGTCGATATCCCAGGAATGAATCGTGCGCGGGCGCGGGTACTCGGTAGCCAGCTCGCCGTAGATATCATCCTCGAAAATAACGATATCGTGGCGCTGGGCCAGGTTCAGCACTGCGCGCTTGCGAGCGTCCGGCATGATAAAGCCCAGTGGGTTGTTGCAGTTCGGCACCAGGATCACCCCTTTGATCGGCCACTGATCCAGCGCCAGCTCCAGGGCCTCGATGCTGATCCCGGTTTCCGGATCGGTGGGGATCTCAATCGTCTTTAATCCCAGTCCGCGCAGCATCTGCATGGTGCCGTAGTAGCAGGGGGATTCCACGGCGATGATGTCCCCAGGCTGGCACACCGACAGCAGGGCCAGCGACAGCGCGCTGTGGCAGCCGCTGGTGAGCACCAGATCGTCGGCAGTCACCACCGATCCGCCGTCGAGCATCAGGCGGGCGATCTGCTCCCGCAGCTCGCGGCGCCCGGCCAGTTCGTCATAGTTCAACACCTCAGTGAGGTTGTGCTGGATCGCCCGGCTCAGTTCGCGCCAGATGGGCTTCAGGCTTGGCTGCGTCACGTCCGGCGAGCCGCCGCCGAAGGGGATGATCGTTTTATCGTAGCGGGCGTCGAGCATGGTCAGCACCTGATCCCACTGGGTGATCTCCACCGGGCGCTGCACCGGGCGCGACATCGGCGGCACCGGCGGCTGGGCCTTGCGGGGGGCGACGAAATAGCCCGATCGCGGCTGCGGCACAATCATCTGCTGCTGCTCAAGCAGCTGATAGGCCTGCTGGACGGTGCTGATGCTGACGCCGTGCTCCTGGCTCAGGCTGCGCACCGACGGCAGCTTTTCGCCGTGGCGATACAGGCCCTGTTCAATGCGTTCGGCCAGCAGCGTCGCGAGATGTTGATAGCGGGTCATGTGTATCCTTAATTGCCGCCATACAGATGGAATAACCAGTACAGATGGCCGTAAAAAGTGGGGTCTACTGTACGTTTTAGCTAATCTGTATGTTAAAGAAAAGTTTTTTGTGAATCTGTATTCCTTACCCCCAAATCCGTGAAGATAAAGCCTCTGGCAAGGTGAGGAGGTAGAGGATGGAATTTCACGAGAACAGGGCAAGACAGCCATTTATCGGTTTCGTACTGCTGGCGCGATTTGTCAAAAAATGGTGGCTTCAGGAGCAAACGCGCAGAGCTTTGCAGAAAATGAGCGACGAACAGCTGAAAGATATCGGCCTGCGTCGGGATCAGATCAATTAAAAAGTGCGGTTTTTTCAGACATCATTTCTTCTTTGCCCCGGTAAGCGCTGGCGACGCCGGGGAAACATTCACGAAATTTATCAATTGATGCGACGCGACCTTCCGTTTCTTGATACTTATCCTGATAAGTATTATTTTCTTCTCAACAATGAGAGGAAAAGCTGTGACTGAAGACGAACTGTTTGCCCGCCGCCCGCTGGGGATGCGGATGGCCATGGTGGTGCGCCAGTGGCGCGCGATTATTGACTCCGCTATCACCGATACGGGACTCACCCAGTCCAGCTGGACGGTGCTGATGCAGCTGCATCAGCTGGGAGACAACGTCTCGGTCAGCGAACTGGCGGAGGTGCAGGGGATTGAACTGCCGCCGCTGACGCGCACCCTCTCATTACTGGAAAAGCAGGGCTATCTGTTGCGTTCCACATCGCCATATGACAAACGCATTCGCCTGCTGACGCTGACCGCCGAGGGGCGGGCTATTCTGGAAAAACTGAGCCGCGTGATCGAGACCTATCAGGAGCGCGTAACCCAGACCATCCCGGAGGCCGACCTCGCCACCTTCAGCGCTACGTTAAATCAAATCGCCTGCCGTTTGCGGACTATCCGCGAAGAAAATAACAAGATCTAACACACTATGATGACGCCTGAACAAAAATTTGCCCGCTGGGTACGGGTGAGTATTGCCGCTTTTCTGGGCATATTCGCCTGGTTTATCGTTGCCGATATCTGGATCCCGCTGACGCCGGACTCCACCGTCATGCGCGTGGTGACCCCGGTTTCGTCGCGGGTCTCCGGCTATGTCTCGCACGTCTACGTGCATAACAATAGCCAGGTGAAAAAGGGCGACCTGCTGTATGAGCTCGACCCAACGCCATTCATTAATAAAGTTGAAGCGGCACAGATCGCCCTTGAACAGGCGAAGCTGAGCAACCAGCAGCTGGACGCGCAAATCGCCGCCGCCCGCGCCAACCTGCGCACCGCGCAGTACACCGCCCGTAACGATAAGGTCACGCTCGATCGCTATCAGCGCCTGAGCACCATGCAGAACGTCTCGCAGTCCGATCTCGACAAGGTGCGGACCACCTGGCAGACCAGCGAGCAGTCGGTCTCGGCGCTGAACGCGCAGATCCAGAACCTGCTGATCCAGCGCGGCGAGCGCGACGATAAGCGCAACGTCACCCTGCAGAAATACCGCAACGCGCTGGAGGAGGCGCAGCTGAACCTGGCCTGGACCAAAGTGCGTGCGGAAACTGACGGCATGGTCAGCAACCTGCAGCTTAACCCGGGGATCTACGCCACCGCGGCGACGGCCGTGCTGGCGCTGGTCAACAACAATACCGATATCGTCGCTGACTTCCGTGAGAAGAGCCTGCGCCACACCGCGGTAAACACCGATGCGGCGGTGGTCTTTGACGCCCTGCCGGGGGAAGTCTTCCCGGCGCACGTCACCAGCAGCGATGCCGGGATTCTGGCGGGGCAGGAGGCGGTTAACGGTCAGCTGTCGCAGCCGGAACAGTCCACCCGCTGGGTGCGCGACGCCCAGCGAATGCGCATTCACGTCGCGCTGGATCAGCCGCTGGAGAAACCGCTGCCGACCGGCGCCCGCGCCACGGTGCAGCTGTACAATAGCGAGGGACCTTTCGCCCGCACCTTCGCCGGCCTGCAGATCCATCTGGTGAGCTGGTTGCACTATGTCTATTAATACCCTGGCGCACGTCTTTACCCCGCACGGCAATATCGTCTACACGGCGAATGATTTTCGCCAGACGGTGCGTATCGCCGTGGCCGGGACCATTGCCCTCAGCATCTCCACCTTCTACGACGTGCAGTACGGCGTATTTTTTGTGGTTTATCCGCTGATGCTGATGTCGCTGGTGCCGGTGTTCAACCGCCATGTCGCCCGCCAGTTTGTATTCAGCGCGGCGGTGAACTGCGTCGAAATGGTATTGATCGTTGGCTATCTGTCGCAGTGGCCGGTGATCATGACGCTGGTGGTGTTCGCCCTGTACGTGATGCGTTTTCGCTTTATGAGCCAGGGGCCGCTGTTTCTGCTGGGGTCGATGGGGGTGGTGTGTCAGAGCACGATGCTCAACTTTATGAGCTACCCGACCAGTAACTGGCACACCCTGATGTTCTCCAACATGGAAGCGTGCGTGCTGGCGGTGGCGCTAAGCGCGCTGCTGCATTACCTGATCCCGGACGTCGAGCCGCGCAAGCCGCCGCCGCGCCTTGAAAAAGACGCCGCCCGCATCCGCCACGAGTCGCTGCTCTCCGGCACGGTGGCGACGATCATCTTCGTGGTGTTTCAGATCTGCGATCTCAGCGACTCGCTGTCAGCGCTGATGGCCGGGATCCTGATCCTGTTCCCGATGCACTATCGCGGGGCGGTGATCAGCTCGATCTGGCGCGTGGCGGGGGTGGTGCTGGCCTGTCTCTATATTCTGGTGGTGCAGTTGATTATCTATGACTTCAGCAACCACATGGTCCTGATGATGCCGCTGATTGGCCTCGGGCTGGCCTTCAGCGCCCGTCTGCACGTGATGGAGAAAGTGGGCGCCGGGGTGGGCTTCGCCAGCATCACCACCATCGGCATTATGTTTGGCCAGAATCTGCATCCCTATCAGGATCTGGTATTCAGCGATCTGTACCGCATCACCTCGGTGACGGTCTCGCTGGTGGTGACGCTGACCCTGGTCTTTCTGATGCACCGCCTGCTGAACTGCTTCGCGGCGACGCGCTTTGTGGTAAGCGATTAACCTGCCGATGGGAAGGTGGCGAGACAGCGCCACGCTTCCCCGTCCTGCTGATACAACGCCGCCGTCAGCTCCGGCAGGATCCAGCTTCGCGCATCGGCTTCCGTCCCCTCCAGCAGGATGCACAGCCCGCAGCCGCTGCGCAGCTGGCGGGGAATATCTTTGACCTCGAAGGTCATTCCCGACGCCTGCAGGGCTTTGCGCGTGCGCACCACTCCCACCGTGGAATGAAATAAAAACAGAAAGGTTGTCATCCGCGCCTCCGCTGACGCTGGCCGATCAGCGCCGCGCCGATCGCCCCGGCATACTGGGCGTCGGGATGGGTTGTCACCGCCATGCCGACATGGCTTTCCAGCATGCGGGCAAAGGCGGCGCAGTGGCTGACGCCGCCGGTAAACAGCAGCGGTCCCTGCGCCGATAAGCGGCCGATAAAGTTCGCGCTGCGCCGGGCCATGGCGTTAATCACCCCCGCCAGAATCGCCTCCGGCGCGACCCCGGCCGACCGCAGGCTGATGACTTCCGATTCGGCGAATACCGTACACATGCTGGTGATGGCGTGCGGTTCCACGCCGTCGGTAATGACGTCCAGCTGTTCGACGCTGGCGCCGAGGGTTCGTGAAATGACCTCCAGAAAACGGCCGGTGCCGGCGGCGCATTTGTCATTCATCAGAAAGTCGCTGAGGTTGCCCCCGGCATCCAGCTGGATAACCTTGCTGTCCTGGCCGCCGATATCAATCACCGTGCGGGTGTCCGGTGCCAGCAGGCGGGCGCCGAGGCCATGACAGGAAATCTCCGTCACCTGTTTATCGGCAAAATCCACCAGCTGGCGGCCATAGCCGGTGAGGGTTAAAAAGGGCGTTTCCGCGAGGCCAGCGCGCAGCGTCTCCCAGGCCTCATGGATGGCGTCGGCGGGGCGAAAGGGGGTCGGGCAGAGGAAACGACGCGTAATCACCCCGTCCGCCAGCAGGATGCCTTTCGTGGCGGTGGAGCCGGAATCAATACCAACCGTGTAGATCACGCCTGCTCCTTACAGCATTTCGATAAAGGCGGCGACGCGGGTGCTGAGCTGGCCGAGGTCCGCTGTCGAATAGTCGGTTTCAATCGCCATATAAGGAAGGTCGTGCTGCTGGCGCAGATGGCGTTTAATGGCCAGCGATTCCACGGCATAGGTATGGCAGGCCTGCAGGATGACGTCGATTACCCCGTCGGCCTGGTACTCCTCCACCATCTGGCTCAGCAGCTGCAGGCGCTGATCGTTAGGGGAAATACAGGAGCAGCCGATGGCGAGATATTTATCGGTTAAGGCGTCGTAGACGTCGCCCTCTTCCGCCACGCAGCGCTCGGTAGCCTTCGCGCCGGTGCAGTTTTCATAGCCCACCACCCAGCCGCCGTTTTCTTCTATGGCGCGAACCACTTTCTCCGCCGCCCCGCCGATCGGGCAGCCGGTGATCAGAATGCGCGGGCGTGAGGCCAGTCGTTTACCCTGCCGCCACTCCTGACGGATGCGCTCCGCCATGGCGTTGAGCTCGTCAATCAGCGCGGTTTTGTCGAAGCGGAAGGTGGCGCCATACACCACTTTCAGGATGTCGCCGCCGCTGAGCGCCGGCGGATTGAGCTGCCCGAGACGATAAAAGTGGGCCAGCGCCCGGCGTTCGCGGTTTTTCAGCACGATGGCCTCGCGCAGCGCCGCCTCGCTAATCGGCGCGCCAAACTGCGCCTCAATCACCTGCTGCAGGCGCAGGATCTCCGCTTTCCACAGGGCGCGGGAGGCCGCGTCGCTGGCGCTGTTCGGCAACTGCATCACGTGGACCGCCTTGAACTCGGCCATGTACTCGTACATTTTCTTTTTACCGTCGCAGGTGGTTTCCCCAACCACCAGGTCAGAGAAATAGAAGTAGGGGCATTTATCGGTTTTGCCGAAGCCGTAGCTGCTTTTGATTAACGGACAGAGGTTGCGCGGCAGATCTTTTTCCGCTTCCTCGATGGTTTCATCAGAGGTGGAGCACAGCGAGACCACCACGGCCCCCGCCGCCATGGCGATCTCCTGAGGCATAAAGGTGCAGTAGGTGCCCACCAGCGGCACGTTCTGCTCTTTAAGATCCATGACGGTGAGAAAGCCCTTCTGGCGAGCTTCCGAGAACTGGTCAAAAATGGCGGGTAGATCGGTGATAAGCGACATGGTTTTCCTTCCCCGTACACGGGAGATGCTGAAAGAGTCGCCATTATAACCCTGTTGTTTGTATGCTTTTATTGATCTCCTGCGTCTGCGCGCGGCGTTAATAGACCTTCTTTAAATCCATCTCTTCCTGGATCCGCTCGCTCCATGCCAGGTGGGTGCGGATGGCCTCTTCGATACCGGCGTTGTAAAACAGCGGCCCCAGCTCCTGGGCGATAAAGTCGACAAAAAATTCAGCGTCAAACTGCTCCAGTTCGAGGTTAAACGTCTCTTCGCAGTACTTGCTGAGCCTGTCGCGCAGCAGGTCGCGCTGCGCCGGGCTGAGTTCAATCTCACTCATGATGGGGCTTTCTCCGTAAAAGGGGTCACGACTGCCGGGCTTCAATGACCGCTTGCGCACACTGACGCTGGTGGCGTAACAGTCCGGCGAGGCAGCAGGCGGCGGCGAGCCCCGCGACCACCGCCAACAGGTGGAAGGGCAGTCTCCCGCCATGGAACCACAGCCAGCGCGCGCCTTCAATCGATAAGGCGCTGACGCTGAGGATCACGATATTCAGCGAGGCGGAGACCGTGCCTTTCGGCAGGTCGTTGGAAAAGAGGGTAAAGCGGAACAGCGTCGGGAAAATCAGCCCGATGCCAAAGGCGTAGAAGCAGGTGCCGAGCACCGACCACAGCCAGACGTGCGGCCAGGCCAGATTCCCCACGATCAGGATGGCCAGGCCGAGCATCTGTACCGGCACCGCGCTCAGCACAAAGCGCGGACGAGTGGGATCTTTTACCCAGCGCGCCACCGACAGGTTGGCAATGATGACGGCGCTGAAGACCGGCACCTGGCTCCAGGCGAACTCGCTGGTGGTCAGCCCGCCGGCGTCCATTAAAATCACCGGCGATACCGCCACCCAGCTCATCAGCGGAATATAGCTCAGCGACAGCGTGGCGGCGCCGAGCAAAAAGATGCGGTTGCGAAAGACGTTGCGAAAATCGCGCAGCACGCCCAGGGGGCTGAACGGCACATCGCCGCGGCGCACCGTCTCCGGCATGGTCAACAGCAGCCCCAGCCAGGCCACCAGCCCCATGGCGGCGATAATGCCGAACAGCGCTTTCCAGTGGATAAAATGCATCAGCGCCGCGCCGGAGAGCGGGCCGACGATCGGCGCCACCAGCACGACGGAGGTGATCACCGCCATCAGCCTGATCGACCTTTTTTCCTCAAAGGCTTCCTGTACGGTGACGTAGCCGACGGTGGCGATAAAGCAGATGCTGGTGCCCTGCACGAAGCGGGCGATCAGGAACTGGGTCATGGAGGTGGTGAACAGCGTCGCCAGGCAGGCGAGGGTGAAAATCAGCGCGCCGGTGAGCAGTACCGGACGCCGTCCGATCCGGTCAGAGAGCGGCCCCAGCAGCCACTGCAGCGCCATGCCGCCGGCCATGTACAGGCTCACCGAGGCTGGAGCCAGCGCCACATCGGCGTTGAAATCCCGCACCACGTGCAGGATCCCCGGCTGGATCAGGTCGGTGGTGAGATAGGCGGAAAAATCATACAGAATGAGCGCCGCCGGGAAGAACAGCGCGGCGGCGTGCCGGGTTAGCCAGCGGGTCATCCGGTGCATCATCTCGCCCTCCCTGTGGAATATTTTTCAGCGCGATTGTTCAGATAGTATCATTGCTAACCAATATGCAGATGCAGCAGCGACGGGATCTGCGAGAGCAGCCACAACAACAGGCCGATGGTTCCCCCGACCAGGGTGCCGTTGATGCGGATGAACTGCAGATCTTTACCGATATTAAGCTCGATCTGCCGCGACATATCGCGGGCGTCCCAGCTCTTCACCGTGTCGCTGATATGCCTAGTGAGGAAGGCGGCGAACTCCGGCGCCACCCGGTGCGCCGCCTGCTCCAGGTGTTCGTTAAGCGATTCGCGCAGCGCTTCGTCGCGGAGTAAGGTTTCACCGAACCACTGGCCAGCCTCGGCGATGCGCTGCTTGATACGCGAGTCGTCGCTGCTGATATCGTTTTTTACCCAACCGCGCAGGTCGCCCCACACTTCGCCAAGATAGCGGTTGAAGGTCTCATCATTTTTCAGCCACGCTTTGATGTTATCGGCCTTCTGCGCCAGTTCCGGGTCGGATTTCAGGTTATCGATTAGCTTTTGCGTCGCGCGGTCAAAGGTCTGGCGGATCTGGTGGGTGCGATCGTGAGTGACCTCGTCCAGCAGGGTATTCACGGCGTCGGTGACCATCTCGGCGCTGTGCTCGCCGAGCCACTCGGTGGGTAATAGCCTGGCCTTCAGCGGGTGTTCGGTCTCCAGCCAGCGCACGATGCCGCGGGCGATAAAGGCGCGGGAGCTGTCGCGCTGCAGCAGGGCGATCAGCTGATTTATCAGCGAATCCAGCAGCTTTTGATGGCGGTTGTCGCGGGTCAGCCCCTCCAGCATCATGGCGCTGGTCTGCGTCAGGTCGACCTTATCGATCGCCTTATGCACCGCGCGCCGCAGCAGGCGCTGAATGCGGGCGTCATCGGTCAGTTCGAGAAAACCGCTCATCACCTGCAGCAGGTGCTGGCCGACCCGCCGGGCGTTCTCCGGCTGGCTGAACCAGTTGCCGAGCATCAGAGCTGGTTGATAGCGGCGGATCAGCGCCACCAGCGACGGGGTATCGAGGAACTTCTCTTCCACAAAGCGGCCGAGGTTGTCGGCGATGCGATCTTTGTTGCGCGGGATAATCGCGGTATGGCGGGCGACAAAGGGCAGCGGAATACGACGAAACAGGGCCACCACCGCAAACCAGTCGGCCAGCGCCCCGACCATCGCCGCTTCGGAAATGGCCTTCAGCGCGCTGACCCATGGCGTCGGCGGCAGCAGCAGGGTGGTGATAAATAGCGCGGCGGCGATCAGCAGCAGCGACAGCGCCAGCAGTTTGGCGCGTTTCAGTTCAGCGAGTTTTTCCATAAACTTAAGCATATAACCTGACGGCGAGGTCGTGCAAAAATCGCCAGATAATCCACAGACCGAACATCATCAGGATCGCCCCCGCCGCCCGCTCGACCCGCCAGACGATGGCGCTCAGGCGGTGCTGCACCTGCGGCAGCGCAATCGCGCTCACCAGCAGTAAATCCCAGAAGAACACCACGCTGACCATCCACAGCCCGCTCACCGTTTGCTGCAGCAGGGTGACCGCCGGCCCCAGCAGGGAGGTCATCAGCGCCAGATAAAACAGCGCATTCTTGGGGTTGAGCAGCGATGACCCCAGCCCCAGCAGCAGCTGCTTGCCGAACCCCGGACGCGATGCGCGAACGCTCTCTACCGCCATCGCCGCGGGACGGCTGCGAATCAGCAGGCTGCCAATCCACAGTAAGTAGCCCGCGCCCAACAGCTCGATGAGTAAAAACAGCAGCGGCGCCTGGCGCAGAAGCCCCCAGCCAACGATGGCCAGGACAATATACAACGCATTCCCGGCGGCGATGCCGAGACACAGTCCGAGGCTGCCGCGGATCCGGTAGCGTACAGCGTAACCGACCAACAGAAAAAAATCGGGGCCAGGGCTGAGCAGAGCGACAAAGTGGGACAGGGCTAACGCCGGAAAGGCGGCGGGGAAGAGAGTCGATAAGGTATTCATAGTGGCCTCGATAATGGTGCTGAGGCCACCCTACGCCAGGTGGAAAATTACTTATTGTCGGAAATTGATCGGCTTTGCGCATACTGCCGCGGCGTGGCGGCGGTATAGCTGACGAAGGTTTTATGGAAATGGCTCTGATCGGCAAAGCCGGCCTGATAGCCGACGTCGGCAATAGGGTCCCCGGCACGTAAGCGCGTTTTCGCATATTCAATGCGCGCCATATTGATCAAACTGGCGGGCGTCAGGCCGGTATCCTGTTTCACGGCGCGGATAACGGTCTCTTTACGTAGCGCGCTGTCGTGGGCCAGCTTATCCAGCGATGGCGGCGCCGGCAGATCTGTCGCCAGGCGCTGAAACAGCAGGGCGCTGGCGTGATGTGGCGCCTGCGGCGCGGCGGCGCACAGCGGCAGCGCGTGCAGGAGCTGCGCCAGCCGGGCGGGCAGTTGCTCAATGCGGCCGCGGCTCATCAGGGCGACAATCTGCTGGAAACAGGCAAAGAGAGGGCTGTCGCGCAGCAGCGGCTGCGGCGAGGTGATACTGGCGCCAGGGGGAATATCTGGACGCTGCGCATGGCACCATGCCGCCTCCAGGTACAGCATATGATAGCTGCGCGGCCGGTCACGCAGCGGATTACAGCTATGCGGCGCGTGCGGCGGGATCACGATCAGATCCCCGGGCTGCAGGAGATATTCCTGACCATTGCACAGGCAGCGCGTTTCACCGTCGATAATCGCCCCCACCGAGAGCTGCGGGTGGCTGTGGCGCTTATAGGCCTGACGGCTGCGCCAGGTGCTGCGCAGCTCCAGCCACGGCAGGCGATCGTCTCGCCAGAAGGTTTGGGGAATATCTCGGGTATGGTTCACCGCATCGACCTTTGCTGAGGGGATAAATCGTTTATAGCATGCTGCGCCGAGGCTGTCGCCCGCCGGGATTTGCGTACCGCGTCGAAAAAGGATGTCACGCTTGCAGTCCGGGGAAATATGTTTTCGTCGCGGAATGTAAAATCCCGGTTTCCGGGGTGTCAGCGACATTTATGGGAGGTAGAGTCCCTGCAGGATAAGCAGGCAGGGATGAGTCGATGGCAAAGGGCACCACCTCGACGCCGCATGATGCGGTGTTTAAACAGTTTCTCACTCAGGCCGACATCGCGCGTGATTTCCTGGCGATCCATCTACCGCCTGCGCTGCGTCAGCGCTGCGACCTCGATACCTTACAGCTGGAGTCGGCAAGCTTTATCGAGGAGAGCCTGCGGGCCTGGTACTCCGATGTGCTGTGGTCACTCAAAACCGCGTCTGGCAAGGGATACATTTATGTGGTTATCGAACATCAGAGCTCACCGGACGTGCAAATGGCTTTTCGCCTGATGCGCTACGCCATCGCCGCGATGCAGCGCCATCTGGATAGCGGTCATACCAGACTGCGGCTGGTGGTGCCGATGCTGTTCTATCACGGAGCGACCACGCCATACCCGTGGTCGCTCAGCTGGCTGGACTGCTTTGCCGATCCACAGCTGGCGAGGGAGCTTTATGCCTCGCCCTTTCCGCTGGTGGATATCACGGTGATCCCCGACGATGAGATCGTTCGTCACCGGCGGGTGGCATTACTCGAGCTGATACAGAAGCATATTCGCCAGCGCGATTTAATGGCGATTGTTGAGCAGCTGACGACGATTTTACTTAGCGGTGACGCTAATGACAGGCAGATAAAAACGCTGTTTAATTATCTACTGCAGACTGGCAACGCGCGTCGCTTTGGCCGGTTTATCCAGGAAGTGGCGCAACGGGTTCCTCAGCACAGGGAGAGATTGATGACCATCGCCGAACGAATACAGGAAGTGGGCCGCAGAAAAGGCAAACGGGAAGGCCGGCAGGAGGGACAGCATGCCGAGGCGCTGCGCATTGCCCAGAGGATGCTGGCCGACGGCATTGCCCGCGAGACGGTGGTGAAAATCACCGGCCTGACCGCCGATGAGATCGCCGCGCTGGCGCATTGATAACGCCGGGCGGCCTGACGGTCGCCCCGGTTAGCCACCGTTATGGAATATTCCGGATATACCTAACTTTACCCGCATCGCCAGCCATCTCGACTACCCTTAATATCCTTAACGGCATTTTTGACTGCCTTAATAGCGATAACAAGGAGACATGCGATATGGCCTATCAGACGGTGAATCCTGCGAACAATCAGCTTATTAAAACGTACCCGGCGCACAGCGATGCGGACGTGGAGGCGGCGCTGCGGCAGGCGGATGCGCTCTATCATTCTGCCTGGGCGAAAGGCGATATTGAACCGCGTCTGGCGGTGCTGCATAAGCTGGCGGATCTGATCGACAGCCGGGCGGAAGATCTGGCGAAAATCGCCAGCGAGGAGATGGGGAAACTCATTAAGCAGAGCCGCGGCGAAGTGAAACTGTGCGCGCAAATCGCCCGCTATTACGCCGATAACGCCAAATCGATGCTGGCGCCGGTGAAATATCCCACCGAACTCGGCGACGCCTGGGTTGAACACCATCCCATCGGCGTATTAGTGGCGGTGGAACCGTGGAACTTCCCCTATTACCAGCTGATGCGCGTCCTGGCGCCAAACCTGGCGGCCGGGAACCCGGTTATCGCCAAACACGCCAGCATTGTGCCGCACTGCGCGGAGACCTTCGCTCATCTGGTGCGCGAGGCCGGCGCACCAGATGGGGCGTGGACCAATCTGTTTATCTCCCAGGATCAGGTGGCGAAGATTATCGCCGACGATCGTGTGCAGGGCGCGGCGCTGACCGGGTCGGAAAAAGCTGGCAGCGTGGTGGCGGCGCAGGCGGCGAAGCATATTAAAAAATCGACCCTGGAACTCGGCGGCAACGATGTGTTTGTGGTGCTCGACGATGCCGACCTCGATCGCGCGGTGAAAATCGGCGTCCAGGCGCGGCTGAACAACGCCGGCCAGGTGTGTACTGCCGCCAAGCGGTTTATCCTGCATGAGAACATCGCTGAGTCGTTTCTGACGAAATTTAGCGAGGCGTTTCGCCAGGTAAAAATAGGCGATCCGCTGGATGAAAGCACCACGCTGGGGCCGCTCTCCTCTAAAGATGCGCTGGAAACCTTAAGCAAGCAGGTTGACGAGGCGGTCAAAAACGGCGCCACGCTGCATCTGGGCGGCAAACCCGTGGCGCGAGACGGTAACTTCTTTGAACCCACTATCCTGACCGGTATCACCCGCGACAACCCGGCGTACTTCGAAGAGTTCTTTGGCCCGGTGGCGCAGATCTACGTGGTGAAAAACGATGAGGAGGCGATTGCGCTTGCCAACGATTCTCACTATGGCCTGGGCGGCGCGGTGTTCAGTCAGGATATCGAACGCGCTAAACGGATGGCATCCGCCATTGAAACCGGGATGGTCTATATCAACTGGCTGACCGATACCGCGCCTGAACTGCCGTTTGGCGGCGTGAAGCGTTCCGGTTATGGCCGGGAGCTCTCCGATCTCGGCATCAAAGAGTTTGTGAACCAAAAGCTGGTGGTGATTCGCCGCTAAGCCCGACCATAAAAAAACCTGCCATCCGGCAGGTTTTTTTATAATAGATTTATTGCACTTCGACTTTATCCCAGCCGCTTTTGAACATACAGCTGTCGACTAAGGTCTCCCGCTGATATTCATTCGCGTCTTCTACCGTATAACTTGTTTCAACATCCTGTTTCTTATGCTTTTTGTCGCTTTTTTCTGAACTGGACCCGGTCACCACGTTATCCGGAGGGAGATCGACCAGGGCCTGCGCTTCACATTCGGTGAGCTTTTTATGCATGTCGGCATCGCTTAAACCCGGCTTCACCCAGGTATACTGAGTGCAGCCGGTGAGCAGCAACGCCAGGCTCAGCGCAGAGAGCGCGGCGAGACGTGATTTCATCAGAAGGTAATCCCGCCGCCTACGTAGGCGCCATCAATCAGGGTGTGGTTTGGGCGGCCCTCTTTGCCGTCAACGCTCACGTGACGGTAACCGACCTTCAGGGTCAGTGGACCAACCGGGGACCAGCTCACGCCGCCGTTCGCCTCAACATAGTTTTTCACGCTGTTGTTCAGGCCGTCGGGGGCCACATACCCTTCGCCAAACACGTGGATGCTGTCGGTCAGGGCCACGTTCACTCCGCCGCCGACCGGAAACGCGACGCCGTTATCGCCTTTTTTCGGCCCGAGGTAGATAGCTTTCGCGCCAGCGTTGAGCATCACCGGGCCAACTTCCAGATTGTAACCCGCGCCAACGCCGCCGGTCTGGCTACCATCATCGGTATTCTTCAGCCAGTGGCTTTCGGCATACAGGCCGGAAGAGGATTTACCCATTTCCATATTCAGGTTGGTAAAATTCTTACCTTGTTCAACGGTAAACCCCATTGCCATGGCGGAACCAGAGACCGCGGTCAGGGCAGCAACAATCAGGATGTTAAGCTTTTTCATGGTTTGCTCCTCGTCATTAAATTTGTCTGAGGGCACCTTAACAATCGATGTTTACCTCTGCAAATGTGACTTACGTCGATTTTTTATGCTGTGTTTGTCAGGGAAGTGTTTTGAAAATGTTGTAATGACGTTGGGTTATGGCGAGGTCAATCATCAAATTTGGTCTGTTTAGCCACAGTTTAATGGGGGGGCTAAACAGAAACTGAACAGGGCGGGCATTAATTATTAAGCGTCCTATTCATTGAATTTCTTATTATTTCCAAAAGTGTTTCTGCTGTTACTTATAAAAACGTTGATTTACATTTTTCGACGCGATGACGACGTTTTAACCCTGTCTTTGACGATGTACGGGGAGAGAAGGGGGCCTGCGCCTTAGCGCGCAGGCGGGCAGATTAGCGTCGTAGCCCGGCAAATGCCGCGCGAATCTCCTCTTCCGGCAACTGAATGCCGATAAACACCAGCGTGCTGTGCGGCGTTTCATCGCCCCACGGGCGATCCCAGTCGGCGCTGTAGAGGCGCTGCACGCCCTGGAACAGCAGGCGATTTGGCTCGCCGTCGATCCACAGCATCCCTTTATAGCGCATCAATTGCTCGGCGAAGGAGAGCAGCAGATTTTCCATTACACGCGACACTTCGCTGATATCCACCGGGTAATCCATCTCAACCACGATTGATGACACGTCGTTTTGCTTCTCTGCCATAAAGTGGAAACGCGGTTTGCTGTTTACGACGTTCTCTTCCAGCATAAAGCCGCTGGTGTTAAACAACTGGCTAAGATCGATATCGCCGTGAATGACGGTATAAATCGGCGCCCGGGCATTAATGCGCGCCAGCCGTTCGCGCAATTTTTCGGTGTCGCCGGCAACATCAGTTTTGGTCAGCAAAATGCGGTCTGCGTAGCCTACCTGCGACTGGGCGATGGTGAACTGATCCATCTGCTGGTCGGCATGGACCGCATCCACCAGGGCGATCACGCCATCCAGCAGATAGCGCTCGCAAAGCACCTCGTGGGAGAAAAAGGTCTGGATAATCGGCCCCGGGTCGGCCATGCCGGTGCATTCAATCACCAGCCGGTCGAACTCGATTTCACCGCGGTCGCGGCTGTCGAGTAGATCGAGCAGGGCGTCTTCCAGTTCGTTGGAGCGCGTACAGCAGATGCAGCCGTTGGTCAGGGTTTTAATCTGCGTGGCGCGGTCGCCGATCAGCTGATCGTCAACGGCGACTTCGCCAAATTCATTTTCAATCACGGCGATTTTAAAGCCGTGCTGTTCGTTGAGAATATGGCGCAACAGGGTGGTTTTACCTGCGCCGAGAAAACCGGTGAGTAGGGTGACTGCAATCGGTGCCATTATTGCCTCCATTAACAGCAGCGGACGCCGCCTTTGCCGTCGCCGCCGTAGCGGGCCTGCTGGCGTTCGCGGAAGAATTCTTCATAAGTCATGTACGGCTGATCCGGATGGTTGGTTTGCATATGGGTGACGTAGTTGTCGTAATCCGGAATGCCAATCAGCATTTTCGCCGCCTGACCGAGATATTTTTTTGCCTGACCTAAGTTACCAAACATTGTAAGTTCCAGATAACGAATAAAGCCGGATGGCGGCTAGCGCCTTCTCCGGCCTACATTGATGCGCTTTTTTGTAGGCCGGATAAGCGTAGCGCCATCCGGCATCGGGGTTAATGATGTGACGAGGTCTTCACGCCGCCTTCCGGTACCGGCACGTACGGGGTCTCTTTGTCGGTACGCACTTTATTGTTGCGGACAGTGAGCCAGGTTTTGATGCCGTAGAAGATGATGCTGTACACCACTACCAGGAACAGGATGCTCAGGCCGGCGTTGGTGTAGTTGTTGACCACGATATGGTTCATGTTGGCCACCTGCTGGGCGGTCAGTTCGCCACCGGCGGCGATCTTCTCTTTATACTGCTGAGCCATAAAGAAGAAGCCTTCCATCTGCGGGTTGGTGCTGAACAGCTTCAGGCCCAGCGCCCAGGTGGTGCACAGTAGCAGCCACGCAGCCGGGATCACGGTGACCCAGATATATTTGGTGCGCTGCATTTTGACCAGCACCACGGTGCCAAGCACCAGCGCCACCGCGGCCAGCATCTGGTTAGAGATACCGAACAGCGGCCACAGGCTCTTCACGCCGCCCAGCGGGTCGACCACGCCCTGATACAGCAGGTAGCCCCACAGCCCGACGCAGCCGGCGGTACCGATAATCCCGGCGACCAGCGAGTCGGTTTTTTTCAGGAATGGCACGAAGTTACCCAGCAGATCCTGCAGCATAAAGCGGCCTGCGCGGGTCCCCGCATCCAGCGCGGTGAGGATAAACAGCGCTTCAAACAGGATACCGAAGTGGTACCAGAAGCCCATATCCGCCATCGGGATGATTTTGTGGAACACATGAGCGATACCCACGGCCAGCGTCGGCGCGCCGCCTGCGCGGTTCAGTACGGAAGGTTCGCCGATATCTTTCGCGGTTTGCAGGATTTGCTCAGGTGAGATCACGAAGCCCCAGGAGCTGACGGTCGCTGCCGCGTGAGCGGTGACATCCCTCAGCTGGGCGGCAATCAGCGCCGCGTTTTCACCGCCCATTTCGTGCAGGTTCGGCATGGTGATGCCCAGACCCGCCGGCGGGGTGTTCATCGCGAAGTAGAGGCCCGGTTCGATAATCGATGCCGCCACCAGCGCCATCACCGCCACGAAGGACTCCATCAGCATTGCGCCGTAGCCGATAAAGCGGGCGTCGGTTTCGTTGGCCAGCAGCTTCGGCGTGGTGCCGGAGGCGATCAGGGCGTGGAAGCCGGAGACCGCGCCGCAGGCAATAGTGATAAACAGGAACGGGAACAGGGCGCCTTTCCACAGCGGACCGGTACCGTCAATGTACTGGGTCACCGCCGGCATTTTCAGGTCCGGGTTAAGGATCACGATACCCAGCGCCAGGCCAACGATGACGCCGATTTTCAGGAAGGTCGCCAGGTAGTCGCGCGGCGCCAGAATCAGCCATACCGGCAGCAGAGCCGAGATAAACGCGTAGCCAATCAGGGTAAAGGTGATGGTGGTGTCTTTAAAGGTCAGCGCCGGGCCCCAGTACGGGTCGTGGGCAATCACGCCGCCGAAGTAAATAGACGCCACCAGTAGGACGATACCGATGACCGATACTTCGCCTACGCGGCCCGGGCGCAGGAAGCGCATGTAGATCCCCATAAACAGGGCAATTGGCACCGTCGAGCAGACGGTGAAGACGCCCCACGGGCTTTCCGCCAGCGCTTTCACCACGATCAGCGCCAGCACCGCGAGGATGATGATCATTATCAGGAAGCAGCCGAACAGCGCGATGGAGCCTGGTACGGGACCCATCTCCTGTTTGATCATCTCGCCCAGCGAGGCGCCGTTACGCCGTGAGGAGATAAACAGCACCATAAAGTCCTGTACCGCGCCTGCCAGCACGACGCCCGCCAGCAGCCACAGGGTACCCGGCAGGTAGCCCATCTGCGCGGCGAGCACCGGGCCCACCAGCGGACCGGCGCCGGCAATCGCGGCAAAGTGGTGGCCAAACAGCACGTAGCGGTTGGTCGGCACATAGTTCAGGCCATCGTTATTAATGACCGCCGGCGTGGAGCGCGTCGGGTCTAGCTTCATCACCTTCTGCGCGATATACAGGCTGTAATACCGGTAAGCGACGAGGTACACGGAAACCGACGCCACCACGATCCACAGGGCACTGACGTGCTCACCGCGGCGCAGGGCGACGACTGAGAGGCAAAATGCCCCGATGATCCCGAGAATCACCCAGGGTATGTGCTTGAATAGTTTTTTGGTATCCATAGTAAAACCTGGCGTTAATGAGATGAATAATTGGCCGAAGCCGTCTGGTTTTAAGTAAGAGTTGATGGAGGTATTGATTAGCTAGGCTGCCTCCGATCTTGCCAGACCGGCGCGCGCGTAAAGATGAGTAAATGGGTGAGTGGTTGTATAGGAGGTTAAGCGGTTACTGGAAGGGGTAAGCGGTTGGCTACGAAGTGAACAGGGCGGGATTATGTGATTGTGATCACAGGAGATTGTGGCCTGCGACGCTGTGGGTTAACGCTCCTCCCCAACCGGGGAGGAGCAGACAAGGCGATTACACTGCGACTTCCATTTCCATCATTACCGGGTGGAAGCGGCGCTTAAAGTAGATCAGCCCGTGGCCCTGCTGGCTCAGGGTTATGTTCCTGATTTCAACCAGATAGACCAGGTGGGTGCCGATGGTTTGTACCTGGCTAATCTCCCCTTCGAGACTGGCCAGCGACCCCTTCAGCACCGGCTGCCCGAGCGCGCCCTGCTGCCAGCCGCTGAGGGCAAAACGCTCTTCCATCGTCACCCCGGTCATCCCGGCGAAATGACGGGCCATGATTTCCTGTTCATGGTTCAGCACGTTGATGCACAACTTGCCGTTGCCCTGAAACACCGGGTTCATCGCGCTGTTGGCGTTGATACACACCATCACCGAGGGCGGCGTATCCGTCACCGAGCACACCGCCGTGGCGGTAATCCCGCAGCGGCCGGCTTCGCCTGCGGTGGTGACCACGTTAACCGCCGCCGACAGGCTGGCCATGGCATCGCGAAAACGCAGGCGTTGTTCATCTAATTGCATTATGACCTCCCGCTGCGAATTACTTCAGCAGCTTATCCAACATGTTGATATCAGCGTTATTGTGCAGATGCGGCACCGTCCAGCCGTTCTGGTCGTACTCGGACAGGCAGCGGTCGACCATCGCCATCATCTTGTCCATATTGCCGGAGCTCTGCGCCTGGCGCAGACACTGCAGGCGAATCTCATCCTGGCTACCGGAGTAGTTGATTTCATACAGCTCGTGGCGGCCGCCGAACTCGCTGCCGATGGCGTCCCACATCAGTTTGAGGATCTTGATACGTTCAACGTGATCCATACCGTTGGAGCCGCGCACATACTTCGCCAGATACTGGTCAATCTGCGGGTTGTTCAGATCGCGGGCGCTGGACGGCAGATAAATCAGGCCGCTGGTGACGTTGCGCTCGATGATGTTCTTGATCTTGGCGTAGGCCATCGGGGCCATCACGCGATAGGTCTGCAGAGCGGCGTGATCCGGCAGCCATGCGCCGTTGACCCACGGCGTCGCTTCCGAGCACATGGAATCGCTCAGCGCCCAGAACATGTTGCGCCACGCCACCACTTCGCCGAGGTCGGCCTGCACGCCGCGGAACTCGAGGGTGCCGGTACATTCCAGCGAGCGCTTCAGCAGGGCGGTGATAAAGTCCAGTTTTACCGCCAGACGCACGCAGGCCTGCAGCGGGTACATGCGGGCGAAACCCCCTTCCATGGTCCAGCGGCGGCAGCGGTCGAAGTCGCGATAAATCAGCACGTTCTCCCATGGGATCAGCACCTTATCCATTACCAGAATCGCGTCGTTCTCGTCGAAACGGCTGGAGAGCGGATAGTCGTACGGGGAGCCGGTCGCGCCGGCGACCATCTCATAGGAGGCGCGGGAGATCAGCTTGACGCCTTCGGCGTCCATCGGCGCGACGAACATCAGCGCGAAGTCCGGGTTTTCGCCCATCACCTGCGCGGAGCCGAAGCCGATCATGTTGTAGTGGGTCAGCGCCGAGTTGGTGGCGACCACTTTCGCGCCGCTGACGATGATCCCGGCATCGGTCTCTTTTTCCAGCTTGATGTAGACGTCCTTCACTTCATCGGCCGGCTTGTGGCGGTCGATCGGCGGGTTGACGATCGCATGGTTAAAGTACAGGCCGGTTTCCTGAATGCGGGTGTACCAGTTGCGGGCGTTCTGCTCGAACTGGCCGTAAAACGCCGGGTTGGCGCCCAGCGCGCAGCCGAAGGCGGCTTTATAGTCCGGGGTGCGGCCCATCCAGCCGTAGCTTAAGCGCGACCACTCGGCGATGGCGTCGCGCTGCTGGCGCAGATCGTCGGCGCTTTTCGCCACGCGGAAGAATTTATGGGTGTAGCCGCCGCTGCCGGTATCGGTGCCCCAGCACAGGGAATCCTGCATCTCCGGTTTGTGCAGCGCATCGTACAGTTGAGCGACGGAGGCCGCGGCGTTACGGAAGGCTGGGTGGGTGGTGACATCCTTCACGCGCTCGCCGTAGATATAAATTTCGCGGCCATCCTGCAGGCTTTTTAAATACTCTTCGCCAGTTAACGGGCGTTTCGCGTCGGCGCGGAAATCTTCAGGTTTCATAGGGGGCCTCTTCAGTATTTATCGGAAATGATGTTAAATATATGTTTTGTTTTTGTTGTTCAATTGAAGCGGTTATTGCGCTTGTCGTGAAGGGACGTTTGCGACAACGACGGGTACTTTTCAGGCGGGAGTGAATTTTGTGATCTCTGCAGCGTTTGCCGGCTGGCGCGGCGCTGAACCGACCTGTGGACCATCGCCCGGCAGGCGCAGCGCCAGCGGGGAATTACGATACCGGTACTTTTTGCGCCCGGTAGCTGCTGGGCGAGCAGCCGACCTGGCGGCTAAAAAAGCGCGCAAAATAAGCGGGGTCTTTAAACCCCAGCTGCCAGGCTATCTCATTGACGGCGCTATCGGAGAACAGCAGCAGGCGCTTCGCCTCGCGCAGCTGGCGGTCGAATATCAGCCGTTTAGGCGAACGGTTGGCAAAGCGGCGACAGATATCGGTCAGCCGCGATTCGGTCAGGTGCAGCTCCCTGGCGTAATCCGGTACCGTCCAGTGCTGATGGTAGTGGCTGTCGATCATCTGGTTAAAGCGCTGGAATAGCTTCAGCTCGCCGCGCATGCCGCTGGCGGCGTGATCGTCGAGCTTTGCGTTACGCAATAGCAGGGTAAAGACCGCCTGCGCCAGCAGCGCCAGGGTGTGCTCGCGCCCCGGCAACTGGGCGGTGGATTCCCGGCGGATCAGCTGCCAGTAGTGGGCCAGCGCCGCCAGCTCGTCGGGTTTATCCGCCAGCGACAGGCAGATCCCCGGCAGGCCGAAGGTCTCCCGCGTGCCGGGATAGAGCACCTCCAGCAGCGGCCAGATGAGTTCTTCGTGCACCGTCAGCACATGGCCATCGCTATCGGACTCGGTAATAAAGGCGTGCGGCACCGAGGGCGGCGTTAACACAAACAATGGCGCCTGCACCGAATAGCGATGGTCATCAAGCTGCAGCTCAATCTGCCCGGTATCAAGATAGTGCATCTGGAAATAGCGGTCGTGGCGATGCGCCTGCATGTCGCGGCCAAAAAAGGCCGCCATGCGGGAAAACGACTGATAGTGCACCTCCTCGGTGCCCAGGCTCTCGTCGTAATCTTTATTGATATCGATATTGGCGATGGAATGCTGGCACATACCCGCTCCTTAGTGGCCTTTTTGCGCCGCTAAGCCCGGCGCGGCGGCGGCGTCCTCACGCTGGCTCATTGGAATGCGGGTGAGCACCAGCGCGCCGACAATCAGCAGCCCGGCGACAAACCATAGCCCGGAGCTAAAGCTGCCGGTGGTATCGCGCAAAATGCCGATCAACAGCGGGCTGACGGCAGAGCCGACGTTGCCGATGGCGTTGATTACCGCCAGCGCCACCGCGCGCGACTGCAGGCTGATCACCCGATCCGGGGTGGTCCAGAAAATGGCCATCGCGGTAAAGGATCCCACCGAAGCCATAATAATGCCGATCAGCTGGATCAGGCTGTGGTGAGTTGCCGAAGCCAGCAGCCAACCCGCCGCGGCGAACAGGTAGGGCAGGATGGTATGCATTTTGCGCTCTTTGCGCCGGTCGGAGCGGCGGCTCCACCAGATCATGCCGAAAATAGTGCAGAACTGCGGGATCGCCGCCAGCAGGCCAATCATGATGTTGCTACTGCCGGTGTTGAAGCTCTGCAGGATCTGCGGCGTCCAGATATTAATGGCGCTCAGGGTATTGGTCAGGCAGAAGTAGGCCAGGGTATACATCAGCACCGCTGGCGTCAGGACTTCGCGCAGCGTGGAACGCGGCGAAGCCGGAACGACCGCCGCATTTTCCCGTTCACGATCGATCATCGCCTTCAGCGCCTGTTTTTCTTCGCTATCGAGCCAGTTGGCTTTATCCGGCGTGTCGTTGAGGAAGAACCAGGTGACGACGCCGAGCACCACCGACGGCAGGCCTTCCAGCAGAAACAGCCACTGCCAGCCCTTCAGGTTCCACAGGCCGTCGAGCGCCAGAATATAGCCGGAAAGTATCGAGCCGAGCATCATGGTCACCGGCATGGCGATCATAAACAGGGCGTTGGCGCGGGCGCGATGGTAGGCCGGGAACCACCAGGTCAGATAGACGAGGATCCCCGGTAGAAAACCAGCCTCGGCGATGCCGACCAGCATGCGCAGGATGTACAGCGTATGCGGGCTGGTGGCGAACATGGTGCAGGTCGAGGCGATCCCCCAGACCACCATAATTCCGGCGATCCAACGGCGTGCGCCGACTTTCGCCAGCATGATATTGCTGGGGATCCCGCACAGCACGTAGGTGACGTAGAACAGCGTCGCCGCCAGGCCGAACATGGTGGAGGTCAGACCGAGGTCTTTGCCCATCGTCAGGCCGGCGAAGCCGATATTAATGCGGTCCAAAAATGAGAAAACAAAGAGAACAAACAGGAAGGTAATCAGGCGGCGGAACAGCTTTTTGATCACCCGGTTTTCTACTTCAACGGCTTTATTATCATTGTGTTGCAGGGTAGAGGTAGTCATGTTGCGCTCCACATTATCCGTTCAATAGACGGATTTATTGTTATCGGTTGTGGTCGTTGCGGTGTGGGTAAAACGGGCCGCCAGCGCTTCTGCGCCGCGCGCCAGCAGGGTGGTATCGACGCCGACGGCGACGAACAGCGCGCCCAGTTCGAGATAGCGCTTCGCCAGCGCTTCATTGGCCATCAGGATCCCCGGCGCCTTACCGGCCTGACGGATTTGCTGGATGGCCTGTTCAATGGCGGCCTGTACTTCCGGGTGCTGCGGGTTGCCGCTGAAGCCCATGTCGGCGCTCAGATCCGCCGGGCCGATAAACACGCCGTCCACGCCCTCGACATCGAGGATCTGTGGCAGATTGTTGAGCGCTTCGCGAGTTTCGATTTGCACCAGCACGCACATCGCGTCGTTAGCCTGATGGAGATAATCCGGGACGCGGTTCCAGCGCGAGGCCCGGGCGAGGGCGCTGCCGACGCCGCGAATACCCGCGGGCGGATAGCGGGTGGCTTTCACCGCCAGCCGCGCTTCGTCGGCGTTCTGCACCATGGGTACCAGCAGGGTTTGCGCGCCGATATCCAGCAGCTGTTTAATCTGCACCGGGTCGTTCCACGAGGGGCGCACCACCGGCTGGCTGGGATAAGGGGCGATCGCCTGCAGCTGGGTCAGTATCGTCTGCACGCTGTTTGGCGCGTGCTCGCCGTCGATCAGCAGCCAGTCGAACCCGGCCCCGGCCAGCAGCTCAGCGCTGTAGCTGCTGGTCAGTCCCAGCCACAGGCCAATCTGCGGTCGACCCGCTTTTATGGCGTCTTTAAAGGCGTTATTCATCATATTCCTCCTAGACGAACCGGCAGCTAATCGCGCCCATGGTGCCGTAATCAACGTGGAAGGTGTCGCCTTTGCGCGCCGGTACCGGACGCGTAAAGGAGCCGCCGAGAATAATCTGCCCGGCTTCCAGCTGGACGTCGTAAGGCGCCAGCTTGTTCGCCAGCCAGGCCACGCCGTTGGCCGGGTGATTCAGCACCCCTGCGGCGACGCCGGTCTCTTCAATCACGCCGTTGCGATACAGCAGGGCGGAGATCCAGCGCAGATCCAGCTCGTCGGGCTTGATCGGGCGGCCGCCGAGGATCACCCCGGCGTTGGCGGCGTTATCGGAAATGGTGTCGAACACTTTACGCGGGCGCTGGGTTTCCGGGTCGATGTTGTGGCAGCGGGCGTCAATCAGCTCCAGCGCCGGGATCACGTAGTCGGTGGCGTTGTAGACATCAAACAGAGTGCAGTTCGGGCCGCGCAGCGGTTTGGCCAGCACGAACGCCAGCTCGACTTCGATACGCGGAACGATAAAGCGGTCGGTGGGGATATCGCTGCCGTCGTGGAAGAACATATCGTCAAGCAGCGCGCCGTAGTCCGGCTCGCTGATCTGCGAGCTGGCCTGCATGGCTTTTGAGGTCAGGCCGATCTTGTGGCCTTTGAGTACGCGGCCTTCGGCGATCTTCATCTCGACCCACTCGCGCTGTACGGCGTAGGCGTCCTCAATGGTGATCGACGGATAATCCAGCGAGATCGCGCGGATCTGTTCACGCTGTTTTTCGGCCTGATTCAGCCGCTGGGCAATCAGGGTTCGGGTCTGTTTATCGAGCATAGTGATTCCTGTGGCATTGTATTGCCGGATGGCGCTTCGCTTATCCGGCCTACAATTCATGGCCGCTGTAGGCCCGGTAAGCGCAGCGCCACCGGGCAATTTGCACGTTATTTAAATAAGGCGTGCACGTTGTTCTGTTTGTAGTTCAGCGTCGGATCGAGCTCTTCCATGGCGAACGACAGCGCCAGGTAGCGGCTCTCCATCAGCGCCGCGAAGTGGGATTTGATCAGCGCGAACAGCATATCTCCCACGTCCTGACGGCTCTCCAGGCTTCGCCCGGCACCGATCTTCAGCGTCATATGGACAAAGGCGTAATCCTGCCTGCCGTCGGCCATCTGCCAGGTATCCAGCCAGTGGGCACGGCTGCGGATCCCGCCGATCGGAAAGATGCCGGTAGCGGCCAGCGCCTCGTTGACTTTGGCGAACAGCCCAGGCAGATCGGCCTGCTCGCGGATGTTGTCGGTACATTCGGCGATAAAATGCGGCATAGGGCCTCCTTACGCCTGCGCCGGCAGCGGGAACACGGCGTTAACCTGGCCGGTGCCGGAGCTGGCGAACAGCTCGGTGATAAACTCCACCTTGCCGTCGTATTTATCCCAGCCCAGCAGACCGAGCAGCATCACCGTGTCGTGCATGTTGCCTTCGCCGTAGCAGTAGTCGGCGTACTCCGGCAGCATGGTGCAGAACTCTTTAAATTTGCCCTCGCGCCACAGCTTCACCACCCGCTCATCCATCTGATGATCGAACTCGCGGGTGTAGCTGTTCATGCCTTCTTCGGCACGCTGATCGTCGATAAAGCGGTGCGACAGCGAGCCGCTGGCCAGCACCGCCACGGTGCCGTCATATTTCTCAATGGCTTTGAGGATCGCTTCGCCCAGCCTGCGGCTGTCGGCAAAGTCGTGAACGGTACAGAAGGCGGAAATGGACACCACCTTGAAGTGCTTATCGCTGTTCATGTAGCGCATCGGCACCAGGGTGCCGTACTCCAGCTTCAGGCTCGGAATATTGTGCGCTTTGGCGCGTACCCCGAGCTTCACCGCCTCGTCGGCGATGAGCTGACCCAGCTCCGGGTTGCCGTCATAGTCGTAGGTCATGTCGCGAATAAAGTGCGGCAGTTCGTTACTGGTGTAGACGCCCTGGAAATGGTCGGCGCAGTTGATGTGGTAGGCGCTGTTGACCAGCCAGTGGGTATCGAACACGATGATGGTATCGACGCCCATTTCCCGGCAGCGCTTGCCAATTTCTTTATGCCCGTCGATAGCGCCCTGGCGGCAGCCGTGGTTTTTCCCCGGCAGCTCAGACAGGTACATCGACGGCACGTGAGTGATTTTTGCTGCTAACGCTAACTTACCCATATCAGACTCCCCATTTCGGGATCGGATGGTCGCCCATCGAGATGCAGACGTTTTTCATTTCGGCGAACACTTCAAAGCTGTACTCGCCGCCTTCGCGGCCGGTGCCGGAGGCCTTCACGCCGCCGAACGGCTGACGCAGGTCGCGGACGTTCTGGGTGTTGACGAACACCATCCCGGCTTCAATACCGCGCGCCAGACGCAGCACTTTGCTGACGTCCTGGGTCCAGATATACGACGCCAGGCCGTATTCCACATCGTTCGCCAGGCGCAGCCCTTCCGCCTCGTCTTTGAACGGCAGCAGGCAGGCGACCGGGCCAAAAATCTCTTCCTGCGCGACGCGCATGCGGTTGTCGACATCCGCCAGCACCGTCGGGCGCAGGAAATTGCCGGCTTTCAGATGCGCCGGCAGGTCGGACGGTTTATCCGCGCCGCCGGCCAGCAGGGTCGCTCCTTCTTCAATGCCGAGGCGGATATAGCCGGAGACTTTCTCCCAATGTTGCTGGTTAATCAGCGCGCCGACCTGGGTGTTCGGGTCGGTTGGATCGCCGACGCGCAGGCGGTTAGCGCGCTCGGCGAAGCGTTTAACGAACTCGGGGTAGATGCTCTGCTGAATGAAAATGCGCGAGCCGGCGGTGCAGCGTTCGCCGTTGATCGAGAAGATGGTGAACAGCGCGGCGTCGAGGGCGCGCTCAATATCGGCGTCTTCGAAAATCAGCACCGGCGATTTGCCGCCCAGCTCCATGGAGTACTTTTTCAGCCCGGCATTTTTCATGATGTTGCGCCCGGTGGCGGTACCGCCGGTAAACGATACCGCGCGCACGTCATGGTGGCGTACCAGCGCATCGCCCGCCGTCGCGCCGTAGCCCTGCACCACGTTCAGTACCCCCGCCGGAATACCCGCTTCCAGCGCCAGTTCGCCCAGACGGTCGGCGGTCAGCGGCGACAGCTCGGACATCTTCAGCACCGCGGTATTCCCCAAGGCCAGGCACGGCGCCACCTTCCAGGTGGCGGTCATAAACGGCACGTTCCACGGCGACACCAGCGCGCAGACGCCCACCGGCTGCACCAGGGTGTAGTTCAGCATCTTGTCGTCGACCGGATAGGTCTTACCGTTCATCTGCTGGCACACTTCGGCGAAAAACTCGAAATTGTGGGAGGCGCGCGGGATCAGCACGTTTTTGGTCTGGTGGATAGGCAGACCGGTATCGGCGGTTTCCATCGCCGCGATCTCCGGGACGTTCTGGTCGATCAGATCCCCGAGGCGGCGCATCAGACGCGCGCGCTCTTTCATCGGCAGGTTAGCCCACTTCGGGAAGGCCTCTTTCGCCGCCGCTACCGCCTGATGGACTTCGGCTTCACCGCCGGCGGCGACTTCCGCCAGCACTTCGCCGGTGGCCGGGTTGGTGGTATGAAAATAGTCTGCGCCGGCAACGTTTTTACCGTTGATCCAATGGTTAATCTTTTTCATGACAGTGTCTCCTCATACGCTTGCTGGCTGATGATATGGTTGACCAGGCGGCCCACGCCCTCGACTTCAACGATCACCTCGTCGCCTGGCACCACGTCGGACAGCCCTTTCGGCGTGCCGGTGGCGATCATGTCGCCCGGTTGCAGGGTCATAAATTCGCTTAAGTAAGCGATGAGAAACGGGATGCTGAAGATCAGATCGGCGGTGGTGCCCTGCTGGCGCAGCTCGCCGTTGACCCAGGTGCGCAGGGCCAGATTATGCGGATCCGGGATCGCCTCTTTGCCGACGATCCACGGGCCGATCGGCGTCAGGGTGTCGCGGCTTTTCACCCGCAGGTTTGGCCGGTAGTAGTTTTCCAGATAGTCGCGGATCGCGTAGTCGTTGCAGACGGTATAGCCGGCGACATAGTCCATGGCCTCGGCTTCGCTGACGCGGCGGGCGGTTTTACCGATCACCACCACCAGTTCAGCTTCGTAGTGCATGTATTCCACGTTATCCGGGCGTACCGACTGCTGCTGGTGGCCAGTAAAGGTGTTTGGCGCTTTGATAAATACCAGCGGCTCGGTTGGCGGCTTAAACGCCAGCTCGCTGGCGTGGTCGGCGTAGTTCAGCCCCAGCGCGAACAGCGTGCCGTCGGCGGGCGGTAGCCAGCGGAATTCACCTTCTTTCAATACCGTGCCATCGTCCAGGCGCACCTGGTCACGTTCATCGACCACCGCATCGCGTACCTGTCCCTGCCATTCAATACGTGCCTGTTTCATGCCAGCTCTCCTTCTGCGACAACCGGGTTTTCCAGCGCCGGGAAGCCCTCGGCGAGAATGCGTACGCGATCGCCGGGACGCAGCGTAACGCGGGAGTGGGGCGTACCGATGAGGATCGCGTCGCCGGGATTGAGGGTGGCGAACTCGCTCAAGGCGCTCAGCAGCTGCGCGGCGTTACGCTGCAGATCGCCGGTATGCCAGCTGTCCGCTTCGCGGCCGTTGATTTCGGTGATGATGGTCAGGTTATCGACGTTGCGCACCGGCGACAGCGCGCCGACGGGGCAGAAACCATCGCGGCACTTGGCCTTGATCGCCGGGCGATAAAAACTCTCTTCCGGCAGGCTGACGTCGTTCGCCAGCGCGTAGCCGGCGATATAGTTCGCTGCCTCTTCCGCCGCCACCTTGCGCGCGGTTTTGCCGACAATCAGCGCCACGGTGGCGCCGCTTTGCACGGTTTCGCCCTGCGGATGGGGGATCGCCTCGCCATCGCCAATCACGGTATTGCGCGGCTTGATAAACCAGACCGCGGTTTTCGGCGGCGTTTTGTAGGGGGCCTGTTGAAACGCCTCGCGCCAGGCGTCGAGCTGGCTGCGATGATTGAGCGCAACGGCGAAGATGGTACCTTTCATTCACCACTCCTCTGGGACTGATTTCGGTTCAAAGGGATTTCGTTAATATATTAATGATCATCTTTTATGCTTTGCGATGAGGTTTAGCAACTGGAAGTGAATGTTTTGTGATCGGATTAACACAATATTTACACTTCAATAACTTATTCGTTATTAATCAAATGGTTGAATATTTTTCTGGGAAAGGCTGGTACTTTTCAGGTGCAGAAACCGGTTGTACATGGCAGGATTAAAGCTAATTATTAAGTTGTTAATAAGTTTTAGATGAGGCCGTTGAGGGGATACTATGCATGATTCATTAACCATTGCCTTGTTGCAGGCGCGTGAAGCGGCGATGGCCTACTTTCGACCGATCGTCAAACGACACAATCTCACCGAACAGCAGTGGCGGATCGTGCGTATCCTCGCCGAACGTCCGTCAATGGACTTTCACGATCTGGCTTTTCGCGCCTGTATTCTGCGCCCCAGTCTGACCGGGATTTTGACGCGCATGGAGCGGGATGGACTGGTGCTGCGGCTGAAGCCGGTTAACGATCAGCGCAAGCTGTACGTCTCGCTGACGCCTGCCGGAACCGCGCTGTACGAAAGCGCCCAGGCGGAGGTGGAAGAAACCTATCGCCTGCTGGAGGCTCAGTTCACTACGGAAAAGCTGCAGCAACTGACCTCGCTGCTGGAGGAGTTTATTGCGCTTGGCGTCCCTGCCGGGCGCGGTGATGAAGAAGAGTAGCGGTTACGGCTCGGCGCTCAGCCTGGCGAGGGCAATAAGCGTTTCCGCACGGGCGGGGGACAGCGGCTCTCTCGGCTGCGGCAGCGGCCAGCCGTACAACCAGCGGGCGCTGGCGGCGCAGGTGCGCCCCTGACAGGCGCCCATTCCGCAGCGCTGGGTAAGCTTGGCCTGTAGCCAGTCGTCGGCGGCTGCCACATCGCCGCAGCGCACATCTTCGCAACGGCACAGCAGGCTCTCCGGCGTCGCCGCGTTTTTCAACGACTCCGCCAGCCGGAAGGTGCGGTTGATGGCCGTGGCGAAGCGCTGCCAGCGGGCGCGACGGGCAAATAACGCCTGGGCCTGCTGGCTGGCCCCGGCGGCGGCATACCCGGCGATTTCGCCCTCCGCCAGCGCCAGCTCGCTCCCGCCGAAACCGGTGCACTCCCCGGCGGCGTAAATATCCGCGAGGCTGGTCTGCTGCCAGCGGTTAACCTGGATCGCCTCCTGCGCCGTGGCGCAACCGAACAGCAGCCCCGTCTCGATATTGGGCACCAGCCCGTAGCCGATAGCCAGCCGATCGCAGGCGACAGTCCGCTCGACGCCGCGCTGGCGCAGCGTCACGGCTTCCAGCCGCGTTGCGCCGTGGGCGCGGATCGCCTGGGAGCCGCTAAGATAGCCTTTCGGAGCCAGCGTCGCTAACTGGCGCAGCTTCTGCGGCCAGCGCCACAGCCCGCTGGCGAAGCGCAGCAGCGCCGGGAGCGGCGCTTGCTCAACGATATTCGTTACCTGGCCTCCGGCCTTGTTCACCGTATCCGCCACCGCCAGCAGCAGCGGGCCGCTGCCGGCAATCACCACTTTTTCGCCTTTCAGCGACAGGCCATGTTTGATCTGTGCCTGCAGGCCGCCCGCGCTGGTCACGCCGGGTAAGGTCCAGCCGGGAAAGGGCAGCGACAGCTCGCGCGCGCCGCAGCAGAGGATCAGTTTCTGCCAGTAAACCACGCCACCGCCGTCGGCGGTTTCAAACAGCACGCTGCGCGCGGAGGGGCGGGCAATCAGCCGCGCGCCGTTCACCACCCGGATGGCGGCAGACGCGGCGATGGCGTCGCGGTAGCGCCGGGCCAGGGCGGGCAGCGTCGCCTGCGGGCCGGCGCGCCAGATTTGCCCTCCGGGGGCGGGGTTATCGTCGAGAATAATGACCTGTTTATCGCAGGCGGCGGCAGCGAGGGCTGCCGCCATGCCGGCGGGGCCGGCGCCGAGTATTAAAATGTCACAGCGCAGCGTGTACATAGCGGCTCCTTTCTATTTGCATACCGGCCCGGCACAGGGTCTGGCAGGCCAGCACCCGCCGGCCGTCGACGGTGATCCGGCACTCCTGGCAGACCCCCATGCCGCAAAACGGCGCGCGGGGCTCGCCGTTAACCGCCTGGCGGGTGGTGGGATCGCCGGTCAACGCCAGCGCTGCCGCCACGCTGATACCTTCCGGCACCGTCAGCGCTTCGCCATCGACAGTGATATTGAGCGTGCTATTCATGCGATCGCCTCCTGATGGTACAGACGGGCCGGGAGCCAGGCCTCAGGCGCCAGCGGGCAGCGTTCGCCGAGGATCTGCGCCGCCAGCAGCTCAGCCGTCGCCGGGGCGGTGGTGACCCCCAGTCCTTCATGGCCCAGCGCCAGCCATACACCGCGGCGCGTGGGGTGCGGGCCGATCAGCGGATTGCCATCCTGCGAGGCGGCGCGCAGGCCGCTCCAGCAGCGGATGATATTCAGCGTCGCCAGCGCCGGCACAAAATGGCGGGCGCGGTCGAGCATCTGCCCCAGCAAGGGGAGATCCAGCTGGCGCTCGCGATTATCGAACTGGCGCGAAGAGCCAATCAGCAGCTGGCCAGTGGGCCGCGGCTGCAGGTTAAACGCTACCGAGGTACCGCCGCCGTGGGCGCTGGCGCCGTAGCCCAGCTCAACCAGCTGGTGATGCACCCGCGGCCCGTAGCGATCGGTAATTGCCAGCTGACCCTTCCTGGGCCGCAGCCAGTTTTCCGCCAACAGCGTATTGGCCTCCAGGCCGCAGGCCACCACGATGGCCCGCGCCTGTAGCCGTTTGCCGCTGGCGAGCAGCACCTCCGGTTCGGTAATCGCCTGCGCGCTGTCGTGCAGGCAGGTGAGATGGTCTCCGGCATCGGCCATCAGCCAGCGGGCGACGTTTGGCGCGTAGACGATGCTGTCGCCTGGTACCCATAGCCCGCCGGCCAGCCCGCTGCGCAGCAGCGGCTCGCGCCCGGCGATCTGCTGTGGGGTCTGTAGTTCGCTGTGGACCTGATAGCCAGCCAGCCGCCGCTGTTTTTCACCCGCGACTGCCATCTCTTCTTCGCTTTCCGCCAGCCACAGCGTGCCGCAGCCGCGCCAGGCGCAAGTGGCGGGCATCCGCGGGGTGATGGCGCGCCAGCGCGCCAGCGACCACGCCGACAGCGCCAGTTCGGCGGGGTCGTCATCCATGCACACCAGATGGCCCATACCCGCCGCCGTGGCGCCGGGTTGACCGTCATCGATAAGCGTCACTTTCTGCCCCCGCTTCGCCAGCTGCCACGCGCAGGCGGCGCCGATGATCCCGGCGCCGATCACGATGACATCGCACGGCTTCACGGCGCGATCCCCCAGCAGAAGGGATCGTCCGGGTTGAGGATCAACTGGTTATCGCCGCACACCCAGGCTTCGCCGCGGATCGTTGGAATGATGCCTGCGGCGGCGCGCTGGTAGCTGGCGGTAAACTGGCTGCCGATGATGCTGGCCTGGCGCCAGATCGCTCCCGGCTGGAGTTTGCCATCCTGCGCCAGGCAGGCCAGCTTGGCGCTGGTGCCGGTGCCGCACGGCGAACGATCCCAGGCCTTTCCCGGACAGAGTACAAAGCTACGGCTGTCGGCGGCATCGTCATCGGCGAACAGCTCGATATGGTCGATAACGCCGTCGTCGTCGCCGCGGATCCCCGCGGCCTCCAGCCCCTCGCGCACCGCCCAGGCGTAGTCGGTGAGCTGTGGAATGTGCGCCGGGGTAATGGCGAACGGGTGATCGTTAATCAGGAAAAACCAGTTGCCGCCCCAGGCAATATCGCCGATGACGGGACCCCGCGCGGTCTCCACGCGGACCTGCTTTTTCCAGCGGCGGGCCGGGACGTTTTGCACCGATACGCTGCCATCGTCGTGCAACGTGGCGCTTACGTCGCCGACCGGGGTTTCAATCAGATGAACGCCTGGCTGGATACGGCCAAGCCACGCCAGCGAGGCGATAAGCCCGATGGTGCCGTGGCCGCACATATTCAGAAAACCGGCGTTGTTGAAGAAAATGACGCCAGCGGTGGCCGCCGCCGAGACCGGTTTGCAAAGCAGCGCGCCGACCAGCACATCGCTGCCACGCGGTTCGAGAATCACCGCCTGACGCCAGCGATCGAAGTCACGGGCGAAACGGTCGCGACGCTCCGCCATGCTGCCGCCGCCGAGGTCGGGGAAGCCGTCAACGATCAGGCGGGTGGGTTCGCCGCCGGTGTGTGAATCAATGGCTCTCAGCGTAACAGGGGGGCGTGGCGCGGTCATTCTGCTCTCCGGAAGTTAACAATATGTTTCATCATGCTGGCGCAACCCGTGACGGGCGGCTTGAACGCTTTCGGCAGAGATAATGACGAAATCGGCATAATAGCGCCGGGGGGATGTTCATTTTGTGCATAATTATTTCTTATTAATCATTCTGTTAATGGCGTGGTAAACCGAAAGTGGCGATTGCGCCAGTGGATAAACCAGGGGAAGGCGTAAAGCGGATCCAGGATCGCAAAACCGGCGGTTGCCGCTTGAGGTGTTAACAGGAAGTGAATAAATATCCTTCGGTCACTTACCATGAGGAAGCCCTATGTTCGGTGTGTCTGAAGCGGCGCCGCCGCGCGCTGTTAATCAACCGGAGCTGGCGGTCGATGAGCTGAGCCAGATCTGCGAAGGGCTGGCGCGCCAGCGGCCGGAGAATATGGCGGCGCTGCTCAATGCCCTGGCGCTGATCGCCCCTCTGCTCAATGCCATCCCCAACGTGGTCTTTTTTATCAAAGACAGCGAAGCGCGTTATCTGCTGGCGAATCTGACGCTGGCCCGCCGCTGCGGTTTCAAAACCGTCTCCTCGCTGCTGGGGAAAACCTCCGCCGACGTCTTTCCTTCCGCGCTGGGTCAGGGTTACACCGAACAGGATCTTCGGGTATTGCGGGAGGGCGTGACCCTGCGCGACCAGCTGGAAATGCATCTCTACAATGGCCGGGAACGCGGCTGGTGCCTGACGCAGAAGCTGGCGCTGCGCGATGTCCGCGGACAGGTGATCGGCATGGCCGGGATCTCTCACGATCTGCAGGAGGCCCACGCCCGCCATCCGGCGTGGCAGCGGCTGGCGATCGTCGACGATCATATCCGCCGCCACTATCACCGGCCGATCGCCATGGAAGAGCTGACCGCCTTGAGCGGGATGTCGATTGCGCAGATCGAGCGCTACTGCAAACGGATCTTTCATCTCACGCCGCGGCAGATGATCCACAAAGTGCGTCTGGAAAAAGCCACCGAATTGCTGGCCGGCGACACGCCGATTACCGATATCGCCTTGCAGTGCGGCTATACCGATCACAGCGCCTTCAGCCGCCAGTTCAAAGCGATGACCGGTTCGACGCCGCGCGATTTTCGCCTGACGCTGCAGGGATAACGGCTGGCTCACACTTTTGTCGACTGTGCTAATTTCGTCATCGGATTAAGGGAAAACCGACAAGCCGCCGGTTCCGCGACGCGTCAATCTGTCAGTGAATATTCACCAATCATTCACATCGACTTAACAAAATGACGACAAGGAACCGAGCATGAGCAATAAAGCGATTCACTGGAGCGGCGTATTCCCGGCGGTGAGCACGCAGTTTCGTAGCGATTACTCCCTCGATTTAGACGCCACCCACGCGGTGATGAAAAACCTGGTCAAAGATGGCGTTTCCGGGCTGGTGGTGTGCGGCAGCGTAGGGGAGAACACCTCCCTGAGCACTGATGAAAAATTGCAGATTATCGAGGTGGCGAAAGATGCCGCCGGCGGCAAAATTCCGGTGATCGCCGGGGTGGCCGAGTTCACCACCGCCTTTGCCCAGAAGATGGCGAAAGAGGCGGAGCGCGTCGGCGTCGACGGGATCATGGTGATGCCGGCGCTGGTCTACTCCTCAAAACCGCATGAAACCGCCGCTCACTTCCGCAGCGTGGCCACTGCCACCGACCTGCCGATCATGGTCTACAACAACCCGCCGATTTACAAAAACGACGTGACGCCGGACATTCTCGCCACCCTGACCGATTGCGACAACATCGTCTGCTTTAAAGACTCCTCCGGCGATACCCGCCGCTTTATCGACCTGCGTAACACCGTTGGCGACCGCTTCGTGCTGTTTGCCGGGCTGGATGACGTGGTGGTGGAAAGCATCGCCGTCGGCGCGGAAGGGTGGATCTCCGGAATGTCCAACGCCTTCCCGCGCGAAGGGGAAACGTTATTCCGTCTCGCCCGCCAACAGCGTTACGAAGAAGCGATGGCGCTGTACCGCTGGTTCATGCCGCTGCTGCATCTCGATGCACGTCCGGATTTGGTGCAGTGCATCAAACTGTGCGAAGAGCTACTCGGACGCGGCAGCGCTGTGACCCGTCCGCCGCGTCTGGCGCTGGAAGGCGAAACGCGCCAGCAGGTGGTGGCGATCGTGGAACAGGCGCTGGCGACTCGTCCTGCCCTGCCGGACGTTGGCCTCTGAGCACAGGAGTCAGTATGAATGCATCTCAAACCACGGCGGGACGGCAGTTTATCGCCGGACGCCGCGTTGCCAGCGGCGAAGCGACGCTATTGAGCCTGCGGGCGGTGGATGGCGAGTCCACCGGCCATCGCTTTTATCCGGCTTCCCGCGCGGAGGCTGCCCAGGCCGCGGAGGCGGCGCAGCAGGCGTTTGCCGTTTATTCACAGACCGCGCCGCAGCAGCGGGCGCACTTTCTCTGCGCCATTGCCGATGAACTGGACGCGCTGGGGGAGGCGTTTTTTGCTATCGCCGAACAGGAGACCGCGCTGCCGCTGGCGCGGCTGCAGGGCGAGCGGGCGCGAACCAGCGGCCAGCTGCGGATGTTTGCTGGCGTGATCCTGCGCGGGGATACCTTCGCCGCCCGTATTGATACCGCCTTAGCCGACCGTCAGCCGCTGCCGCGCCCGGACCTGCGTCAATATCAGCAGGCGTTAGGGCCGGTGGCGGTGTTTGGCGCCAGCAACTTTCCGTTGGCCTTTTCCACCGCTGGCGGCGATACCGCCTCGGCGCTGGCGGCTGGCTGCCCGGTGGTGGTGAAAGCCCATGCGGGCCATATGGCCACCGCCGAGCTGACCGCTGACGCGATCGTCCGGGCGGTCGCGCGGTGTGGGTTACCCGGCGGCGTATTCAATATGATTTTCGGGACGGATATCGGCGCCGAATTAGTTCGCCATCCAGCGATTCAGGCCGTTGGCTTTACCGGCTCGCTGGCCGGCGGTAAGGCGCTATATCAGCTGGCGCAGCAGCGCCCGCAGCCAATCCCGCTGTTTGCTGAAATGTCGGCGATTAACCCGCTGATTATTCTGCCGCAGGCGCTGCAGACGCGGGCCGAGGCGCTGGCGAACGCGCTGGTGGCGTCATTTACCCTCGGCGGCGGCCAGTTCTGTACCCGTCCGGGACTGATTCTGGCGCTGCGCGGCGCCGGACTGGAACGCTTTAAGTCGGCGCTGTGCGCGGCGGTAGCGGGCTGCGCGCCGCAGGTGTTGCTCAATGCGCCGACCCTTCAGCACTACCGCCAGGGCGTGGCGGCGCTGGCGGCGCATCCGCGTATCGAGAGGCTGGCGAGCGGCCTCGCCGCCGGCGCCGGGCAGGCGCAAACCCAGCTGTGGCAGGCTCAGGTCGAGGATCTGCTGGCGCAGGATACGCTGCTCCAGACCGAAGTTTTCGGCCCGCTATCGTTGCTGGTGGAAGTGGACGACGCGGCCCAACTGCAGGCGGTGGTGAAAGCGCTGCAAGGACAGCTCACCGCGACGCTGCACGCGGAAGCGGACGACGGCCCGCTGGCGGCGAGTCTGCTACCGCTGCTGTGCGAGAAGGCCGGACGGGTGCTGTTTAACGGTTATCCCACCGGCGTGGAAGTGTGCGATGCGATGGTCCACGGCGGCCCATGGCCGGCGACGACCGATGCGCGCGGGACGTCGGTCGGCAGCCGGGCGATTGAGCGTTTTCTGCGCCCGGTCTGCCTGCAGAATGCGCCGGCCGCCCTGTTACCGCCGGCGCTGCAGGATGCGAACCCTTTAAACCTGCTGCGCCTGGTCAACGGCCAGTGGACCCGGGAAGCGATTTCCTCCTCTCATTGACGCAAGGGCATCACCATGACCATTCACACTACGCATAACAGTCAAACCCGCGTTGCGGAGTCGGGTAAGTTTAAAAAACAGCTGACCCTGACCGACCTCACCTTTATCGGCCTGGGGGCGATCTTCGGCTCCGGATGGTTATTCGCCGCCAGCCATGTGGCATCCATTGCCGGTCCGGCTGGTATCGCGTCGTGGGTGATCGGCGGCTTTGCGGTGCTACTGCTGGGGATTGTCTACTGCGAGCTGGGGGCGGCGCTGCCGCGCGCCGGCGGCATTATTCGTTACCCGGTCTTTTCCCACGGCGAGCTGATGGGTTATCTGCTGGGGTTCATCACCCTGATCGCCTTCTCCAGCCTGATCTCGATAGAAATTGTCGCCGCCCGGCAATATGCCGCGGCCTGGTTTCCGGCGCTGACCCAGCCGGGCTCCAGCTCGCCGACGCTGCTGGGGTGGGGGGTGCAGTTCCTGCTGCTCTGTTTCTTCTTCGCGCTGAACTACTACAGCGTCAAGACCTTCGCCCGCTCGAACAACTTCATCAGCGTGCTCAAGTTTCTGGTGCCGCTGCTGGTGGTGGTCACGCTGTTCGCCTTCTTTAAACCTGAGAACCTGCATGCTCAGGGCATTGCGCCGTTTGGTATGTCCGGGGTGGAAGCGGCGATCAGCGCCGGGGGAATTATCTTCGCCTATCTGGGACTGACGCCGATTATCTCGGTGGCCAGCGAAGTACAAAAGCCACAGCGGACTATCCCTATCGCGTTGATTTTATCAGTGGTGCTGTCGACGATTATCTACGTGCTGCTGCAGCTGGCGTTCCTTGGCAGTATCCCCACCGAGATGCTGAACGGCGGTTGGGCCGAAGTGAGCAAACAGTTCTCGCTGCCGTATCGCGATATCGCCATTACCCTCGGCATGGGCTGGCTGGCCTTTATGGTGATAAGCGATGCGATCATCTCCCCGAGCGGCACCGGCAATATCTATATGAACGCGACGCCGCGGGTGATCTACGGCTGGGCGAAGGCGGGTACTTTCTTTAAAGCCTTTACCCATATTGATAAAGCGTCCGGTATTCCGCGCCCGGCGCTGTGGCTGACCTTTGGGCTGTCGATTTTCTGGACGCTGCCGTTCCCCTCCTGGGAACAGCTGATAAGCGTGGTGTCGGCGGCCCTGGTGCTGAGCTACGCCATCGCCCCGGTGACCGCCGCCGGGCTGCGCCGCAACGCCCCGGATCTGCCGCGGCCGTTCCGCGTGCGCGCCTTCGGCATCATCGGCCCGGTGTCGTTTATGGTCTCGGCGCTGATCGTCTACTGGTCCGGCTGGAATACGCTCTCGTGGCTGCTGGGGCTGCAGATCGTGATGTTTGTGGTGTATGTGATGTGCAAAGGCAAGGTGCCGGAACATACCGTGAGCCTGGCGCAGCAGGTGAAGTCTTCGCTGTGGCTGATCGCTTTTTATGCGTTGATTATCCTCTTTTCCTGGCTGGGCAGCTTCGGCGGGCTTAATGTTATTGGTCACCCCTGGGATACGGTGCTGGTGGCGGCGATGTCGCTGGGGATTTATTACTGGGGCGCGCGCAGCTGTCTGCCGCAGGCTAATTTTAGCGGAGACGAAGAAGAGTAAAGGAGAACAGTATGGGGTCGGTAACCCTATCGTTACCAGAAGCTTATGATCTGGCGCTGGCGGTGCTCAGCGCCAATGGATTCAGCGCCGACCACGCGGCGGCCATCGCCCGTAACGTGGCTGCCGGGGAGCGCGACGGCTGCGCTTCCCACGGCCTGTGGCGGCTGTTGGGCATTGTCGATACCTTGCGTAAAGGTAAGGTTTCGCCTGATGCCGAGCCGCAGATCCACGACCAGGCGCCGGCGATTGTGCGGGCGGATGCCGGGGGCGCCTTTTCGCTGCTGGCCTACGAACGCGCGCTGCCGCTGCTGCTGGAGAAAGCGCGGCACAGCGGTATTGCGGCGCTGGCGATTAACCGCTGCGTCCATTTTTCCGCGTTGTTTGCCGATATTGAGCCGTTGACTGAGGCAGGGCTGGTGGGGCTGGCCTGTACGCCAAGCCATGCCTGGGTCGCCCCGGCGGGCGGCACCCGTCCGCTGTTCGGCACCAACCCTATCGCCTTTGGCTGGCCGCGGCGGGAGGAGCCGCCGTTTATTGTTGATATGGCGACCAGCGCCGCGGCGCGCGGCGAGATCCAGCTGCATCAGCGCGCCGGCAAAGCGCTACCGGAAGGGTGGGGAATCGACAGCCAGGGGCAGCCGACTACCGATGCCACAGAGGTACTGAACGGCGCGATGTTAACCTTCGGCGGCCATAAGGGCTCGGCGCTGGCGGCAATGGTTGAGCTGCTGGCCGGGCCGCTTATTGGCGATATGACCAGCGCCGAATCGCTGGCGTGGGATAACGGCGCGGGAGGTCTCCCCTACGGCGGCGAGCTTATCCTGGCGCTGGATCCGCAGCGCTTTCTCGGCGCGCAGGCACAGGAGCAGCTGGCGCGCGCCGAAACCCTGTTCAGAGGGATGCAGGAGCAAGGGGCACGGTTACCGGGAGAGCGGCGGTTCGCCTGTCGCCAGCAGAGTGAGCAGCAGGGGGTCGTCATCAGTGGTTCACTGCATGATGAGATTTGCGCCTTGCGCCAGGGCGGGTAAGGCGCAAATCGCCGTCCCCCGGGACATCCCCCGGCTTGCGCTACGCTTAGCCGGGCTACCGAACGTCGCGGGTTGTGTAGCCCGGGCAAGGCGCGAAGCGCCGCCACCGGGGCATCCCCCGGCTTGCGCTACGTTTAGCCGGGCTACTGAACGTCGCGGGTTGTGTAGCCCGGGTAAGGCGCGGAGCGCCGTCACCCGGGATGCCTGTCAAAACAGCGTCTCGAGCTCGTCCAGCACGTTGTAGTCGTCATCGACCAGCAGCAACGTCTTCCACTTATCAAAGGTCAGACACGGGTGCGAGGTGCCGAACAGCAGAATATCGCCGACCTGCACATCGCTGCCCGGCGCCAGGCGCAGCATACAGTGCTGATCCATGATGCCGATGCTGACGATCGACTCAGCGCGCAGCGCTAACTCCCTGCCGTGACGATAATGGGCGATCGGCTGCGGCAGCCCGGCGTCGAAGGCGCAGTCGCGCTTGCCGAAATTCACCACCGCACGATCTGCCTCCGGCACCGATTGCACCATTGCCATCAGCTCCAGCGCTGAAGTGAGATCGCCGGCGAGATCGCAGGCAATCGGATCGCGGGCGATCAGCGCTTGTTGGGCGAGATCGTAGATCCCGCGATCGTGGGTGATATAACAGCCAGGGCGAATGACGATACGGCAGCGGCGCGGTTTTGCCGCCGCCAGCCAGATGTTGCACACCACGTCATACCAGACGGTGCCCGCGCCGGTGAGAATAAATTCGCCGTCAACCAGCGGCTCCATGCGGCAGGCTAGCGCTGCAGCCTGTTGTAATAGCGCTTCCACCTGCGGTTGCGGATCGTCGCCGTGCAGGACCCCTTCATACAATTCCAGACCGCGTAGCCGTAGCCCCGGCAGGTCGCTGACCCGCTGCGCCAATGCCAGCGCGTCATCCACGCTACGACAGCCGCAGCGCCCGCCCGGCACGCCAAGTTCAATCAGCACATCCAGCGTTTGCCCCTGGGCGGCGAAGAACGCGGAGAGGGCGCGCACGTTGGCCTCGCTATCGACACAGCAGATAAAATCCACTGCCCGGTAGTGGGCTTTTAGCTGCGCGACCACCTGCATATTGGCCTTACCGACCAGCTGATTGACCATCAGGACGCGCTGGATGCCGCTGGCCATCGCCGCGCTGGCCTGCCAGGCGCTGCCCACGCCGATCCCCCACGCTCCCGCTCGCTGCTGCGCCTGAAATATCCATGGCGTCATTGTCGTTTTACCATGCGGCGCCAGCGATACGCCGCGGGCATCGGCGTAGCGCTGCATCCATGAAATATTATTTTCCAGCGCCGACTTTTTTAGCAGCGCGGCAGGCAGACAGCCCTCTTCCGCCAGCAGATTAGCCGGCGCGGACATGAGGGCGGATTTATGCGGAATGAGCGGTGCTGAATGGTATTTCATAACACTATCCTTTCAGGGGTTATAATCGGTTAGTCTCTTGGTATCATTTATAACTATTTGATAAATATAGTTTTAATATAAAAATGTTATTCATTTTGAATAAAAGTATCACAAAATGATCTGGGTTTTGCGTAGTTTTCCACTGTTTTTTGCACTTGTAAATGGTTAACTTGTCGGTATGTCGAAAGGGAGTAATTGCTATGAAAGTTGACTGGCTTTTCAAAAACGTCACGGTGATCGACGGGAGCGGCGGGCCGCAATACCGTGCTGATGTGGCGGTGAAGGGCGACCGAATAATGGCTATCGCCCCGGCGCTTGACGTCGCGGCGGAGCAGGTGATTGATGGCCAGGGGCGGGTACTGGCGCCTGGCTTTATCGATGTTCACACCCATGACGATATCAACGTCATCCGCATGCCGGAGTATCTGCCTAAGCTCAGCCAGGGGGTGACAACCGTGATCGTCGGCAACTGTGGGATCAGCGCGGCAACCGCCACCATGCGCGGCGAGGTGCCAGACCCGATGAATCTTCTCGGCGAACGACAGCACTTTATCTATCCCACCGTCGAAGCCTATGCCCATGCGGTAGAGGCCGCGCGACCCTCGCTTAACGTCGGGACGCTGATTGGGCACACCGCGCTGCGCAATAACCATATGGATGACCTGTTCCGCCCGGCGAGCGAGACGGAAATCGCCGGCATGCGCATACAGTTGCGCGATGCGCTACGGCAGGGCGCTTTAGGATTGAGCACGGGACTTGCCTACGCCAGCGCCTTCCAGTCGACCACCGAAGAAGTGATGGCGCTCGCTGAGGAGTTGACGGCAGAGGGGGGAATTTACACCACCCACCTGCGTTCGGAGTTCGAGCCGATTCTGGAGGCGCTCGACGAGGCGTTCCGCATTGGTCGCCACGGCAACGTGCCGGTGGTGGTCTCGCACCATAAGTGCGCCGGCGCGAAAAACTGGGGTCGCACGAAGGAGACGCTGGCTTTCTTCGATGAGATGCGCCAGCGCCAGGAGATCGCCTGTGACTGTTACCCCTATTCCGCCAGCTCGTCGACGCTGGATATGAAGCAGGTCACCGATGAGTTCGATATCGTCATCACCTGGTCGGAAGCACAGCCCGAGCAGGCCGGAAAAACGCTGCAGCAGATCGCCGATGAATGGCAGGTGAGCCTGCACGACGCCGCGGCGCGGCTGATGCCGGCAGGCGCTATTTATTACAACATGGACGAGCAGGACGTACGGCGGGTGCTGGGTTATCCGGTGACCATGATTGGCTCCGACGGGCTGCCGAACGACCCGATGCCGCATCCGCGGCTGTGGGGCGCGTTTCCGCGGGTCCTGGGCCACTACTGCCGCGATGAACGCCTGTTTCCGCTGACTACCGCGATCCACAAAATGACCGGGCTGTCGTCGGCGCGCTTCCAGCTGGCGGATCGTGGGCTGGTAAAAGTGGGCTACTACGCCGACCTGGTGCTGTTTGACCCGCTGACGGTGCGCGATGTCGCCAGTTTCTCCGACCCGAAACGTCCGGCGGACGGTATTGAGGCGGTGATGGTTAACGGCGTGATGAGCTACGGCAGCGACAAAAAGATTATCGGGCGCGCGGGGCGTTTCCTGCGCCGCCGAATGAACTGAGGAGTGAAAAATGAGTATTAAACGTTATGGCGTAGAGGGCGGTACCGGTACCGGCGGGCAGCACCTGCCGTTCGCGCGGGCGGTGGAAGCGGGAGGCTGGCTGTACGTCTCCGGCCAGACGCCGATGAAGGACGGGGAAGTGGTGGAAGGCGGGATTGTCGACCAGTCGCGTCTGGCGATTCAGAACTGCGTAGATATCATGACCGAAGCGGGCTACACCCTGGCCGACGTGGTGCATGTTAAAGTGATCCTCACCGATGCGCGCTATTTTCAGTCTTTCAATAAAGTCTTCCGCGAGTTCTTTGGCGACAACCCGCCTGCCCGCATCTGCTGCGTAGCGGACCTGGTGGTGGATTGTAAAGTCGAAGTGGATGTGACCTGTTATAACGCTTCTCGCGCATAAAAAGTTAGTAACCAGAAATATAAACAGTCATTTTGAGCGCTGAAATAATTCAGCGCTTCGTAGCCTTTTACCTTTACAAAATTAACTGGCAGGATGTGAATTATGAATAGTCATGTCTTTTTAGTCGGCTTTATTATTTACGCGTTGGCCATGATTTGGCTTGGCTGGTACGTGTCCCGTCATCAAAAAAGCGGTGAGGATTTTTTACTCGGCGGCCGTTCTTTGCCGCTGTTCCTGACGCTGGGGTCTACCGTGGCGACCATGGTGGGAACCGGTTCAAGTATGGGCGCTGTCGGCTTCGGCTACAGCAATGGATGGGCCGGGATGCTCTACGGCGTGGGCGGCGCCATTGGTATTTTACTGGTGGCCTGGCTGTTTGCGCCAGTGCGCAAGCTGCGCTTTATGACCATGAGCGAAGAGCTTTCTTATTACACAGGGGGCAGCCATTTAATTAAAAACCTCGTCGGGATAATGATATTTATTGCCTCAATTGGCTGGCTGGGGGCGCATATTCTTGGCGGGAGTATGTATTTAGCCTGGGCGACAGGAATTAATCTGACGGTGGCAAAAATTATTATTGCCATGGCGTTTGCGATTTACGTCATTATCGGCGGTTATTCTGCTGTGGTGTGGACAGACACCATTCAGGCATTAATTCTGTTTTTCGGTTTTATCCTGATGGCGATTCTGGCGGTGGTTCACGTCGGGGGATGGGATGCCATCGTTCAGGCAATGGATCCCAAGGCGATGAGCCTGTTTGCGGTCGATAAGTTGGGGACCATTCCGGCGCTATCGCTGGCGATGGTCATCGGCGTCGGCGTGCTGGCGACCCCTTCCTATCGCCAGCGTATTTACTCGGGAAAAGACGTCTCTTCGGTGCGGCGCTCGTTTGTCTATACCGGCGTGCTGTATCTGTTTTTCTCGGTGCTGCCGGCGATCATCGGCATGGCGGCCTGGACGATGAACCCCAATCTTGAGAACAGTAACTACGCCTTCCTGTTCGCCACCAGCTTCTTACCGGCGATCCTCGGGCTGGTGGTCCTGATTGCCGGACTTTCCGCCACCATGTCTTCGGCCAGCTCCGATGCGATAGCCGCCGTGGCCATCATGATGCGGGATGTCTATACCCTCGTTACCGGAAAAATGCCGCCGGCGCATAAGGCGATAACGCTCTCTCGCTGGATGCTGGCGTTCGTCATCGGCCTGGCGATGATCTTCGCCCTGACCTCGAACGATATCATCAGCTATATCACCAAAATGATCTCCATGCTGATGTCCGGGCTCTTCGTCTGTTCCATTCTCGGCCGCTTCTGGCTGCGCTTTAACTGGCAGGGGGCGCTCACCGCGCTGCTGAGCGGCATGCTGGTGTCTATTGTGGTTCTGGTTAAGGCCGACTGGCTGGCTTACTGGGGCAATCCGTGCATTCCGTCGGTCGTTGGCAGCTTTGTTTCCGCTATTTTTGTCACCGTCATGACGCCAGCCAGCAAAATCAGCCGTCAGCAGGCGCTGGAAATGATTACCCAGGAGCGGGAAGGGGAGGCGATCCCGGCGAAGACGGCGGTGCAGATCTCAGGAGAAGCACAATGAAGGATTATATTGCCGTCGACTGGGGCTCTACCCAGCTGCGCGGCTGGCTGATTCGCAACGGCAAGTGCGTCGAAACGAAGCAGCTGCCGCTGGGTATTACCCGCCTGAACGGACGATCGCCTGCCGATGTATTCGCGGAGCATTTGGCCCCCTGGCGCGGCGCACAGGCGCTGCCGGTGCTGATGGCCGGGATGATCGGCAGCGACGCGGGCTGGCAGGCGGTGCCGTATCTGGACTGTCCGGCGGCGATCGACGCGCCTGGGCGGCAGTTATGCGCCGTTGCTGAAGGCGTGTGGATTATTCCCGGCCTCAAGATTGAACAGGACCGGGATTTCAACGTGATGCGCGGCGAAGAGACGCAGCTGCTGGGGGCCTGCCAGCTGGCGCCGGCGGAGTGTTACGTGCTGCCGGGCACCCACTGCAAATGGGTCCAGGTGGCGGGCGGCGCGGTGCGTTATTTTGCCACGGCGATGACCGGCGAACTGCATCATCTGCTGATGTCGCAATCGCTGATCGGCAAAGGGCTGCCTGCCCAGCAGCCGGACGAGGCGGCGTTTGAACGGGGGCTGGAAAAAGGGCTGGCGCAGCCGTCGCTGATTAGCGAACTGTTTGTCGCCAGGGCCGCCCGGGTGCTGGGCGGTCTGGCGGCGAGCTCGGTCAGCGATTATCTCTCCGGGCTGCTGATTGGCGCGGAGGTGGCGACCCTGGGGCAGCGTTTCCGTGCTTCTGCCGTCACGCTGGTTGGCGACCCGGCGCTGAATGCCCGCTACGGTCGGGCGATGAAGGCGCGCGGAATGACGGTTAACAGCTGCAGTGGCGATGAGGCATTGCTGGCTGGCATGGCGAGGATAATGCATGAACAAGATTAAGCTGGTGGCGATTTTACGCGGCATTCAACCCGCTGAGGCGGCAGATCATATTGAGACGCTAATCAATGCAGGCTTTCGCTATATCGAAATCCCGCTCAATTCGCCAGACTGGCAGCAGAGTATTCCGCAGATGGTTGCGCGGTTTGGCGAGCAGGCGATGATAGGCGCGGGAACGGTACTGCGCGTGGAACAGGTCGATTTTCTCGCTGAGGCCGGGGCGAAGCTTATTGTGACGCCGAATACCCAGCCTGCGGTGATCCGTCAGGCCGTGGCGCACGGAATGCAGGTTTGTGCCGGATGCGCCACCGCGACTGAGGCGTTTAACGCGCTGGATGCCGGGGCGCAGTGGCTGAAGATATTTCCGTCTTCTGCTTTCGGTCCGGACTACATTCGGGCGTTGAAAGCGGTGCTGCCGTCGGAGGTGCCGGTGCTGGCGGTGGGCGGCGTGACGCCGGAAAATCTGGCAACCTGGATGCGGGCTGGGTGCGCCGGAGCCGGTCTGGGCAGCGATCTGTATCGCGCCGGACAGGCCGTGGAACGTACCCGCCTGCAGGCGGAGAGGTTTATCGCCGCTGCCGGTGGCTAGTCGCCAAGAGGCTGTCGATCGACGCCGCCGCGGTGGCTGTCGAGGGCCAGCTTAATACGACGTAATTTGCCTTTTGCCTGAGTTTTGTTGGCCATCGCCAGTTCGGTGGCCAGCACATCGACCATCGCCAGCATCGCATAACGCGAAGTGCTGGGCTTGAAGATATAGTCGTTTTCCCGCACCAGCAGCGGCAGCACCAGATCCGCCTGCTCAGCCAGCGGCGTCCCGGCGGGGGTAATCGCAATGACCTTCGCGCCGTACTGGCTGGCAATCGCCGCGCTCTCGATAATCTCCGGGGTATAGCCGCCCAGAGACAGCACAATCACCACATCCTGCGGCGTCACCGCCGAGCTCATCATGCGTACCAGCAGACCGTCGCTCTGACTGACGACCGGAAGACCAAGACGAAACAGGCGATATTGAATCTCCTGAGCGCAGATGGTTGACCCGCCGCCCATTCCAAGGGCGAGGATCTGCCGCGCTGCACTCAACCAGCTCACCGCACGCTTCAACGCCTCGATATCCAGCGCCCGGCGATTGGTCTCCAGCACGCTGATGATTGACTCATAGATCCCCTGTACGCCTTCGAGGTCCGGAACATCGAGGATAAACCGCTGGCCGACCGCAAGGGATTGCGCAAGCTTCATCTTCAGCTCACGGACGTCTTTACAGCCGAGCGCCCGGGCAAAACGGGTGACCGACGCCTGGCTGGTCTGAGTCAGACGCGCTATCTCGGCGATGGGTAGCTCCGCCGCCGCCGCGACATCATCGAGAATAAACTGCGCGATGCGCTTTTCGGTCGCCGTGAGCTCCACAAAGCGATCGGTAATACAGGAAATAATATCAATTGACCAGGACATACGGGTAGCAACAGGTAAGTTTTGATTGGTACTTTGTACCATATATCGCCGCTAAATTCAGCGCTGGCGTCTACAACGCCAGGCGCATGGCGCAGCGCGTCTCCGGCGGCAGTCCGTGCCGGGTCTCCTGTTCTCTTTTCGCCGCCAGCCCGGCGGGCAGGGTCAGCTCATCGAGTATGGCGAATCCCAGGCGGGTATAAAACGGCGCATTCCACGGCACTTCGCGGAAGGTGGTGAGGGTCACCGCCGGGTAAGCCATTTGCCGGGCGCGCTCGATAACCTGCTCCAGCAGCATCCGCCCGATGCCCTTATGCTGCCAGGCCTGGTGGACGGCGATTTCGGCGATAAATAAGGCATCGTCGAGCGGTTCGGTAAGAATAAAACCAACCGGCTGCCCGGCGGCTACCGCCAGCAGACTATGTTCCGTTTCCAGATAATCATGATGGCGCGCAACGCTAATCACCTCGCTGTCCGCCAGCCAGGCGAGAGCGGGGATCTGACGAAATGCCTGAGCGGCGGAACGTTCAATGGCCGGCAGAAGGGCGATATCACTCTCCTCGGTCAGGCGTAATCCGGCGCCGGCAGTTATAGTGTTAGTTTTCATCACCTGAGCATAGCAGTCTTCGGGAGAAAAATATGGAGCTGACCGCCGTTCCCGCCACGCAGTTCAGCAGCGTGCAGTTAACGGATATTCTTAACGCCTGTTTTGAAGCCTATATGGTACCGGTGACCCAGTCGGTGGAGGGATTTGTTCAGCGCTTTAGCGCCGAGGGGATGAGCCTGATCGATTCCCGCGTCTGGCTGGCCGGAGATGAACCGGCGGCGATCGCGATCGTCGCGCGTCGGGGGAATATGGCTCGCCTGGCGGCCTTTGCCCTGCGCCCGGCCTGGCGCGGCAAAGGTCTTGGGCGGAAATTGATGCAGGAGCTGCTGACGTTTCTGCAGCAGCAGGAGATCGAGACGGTTTCCCTGGAGGTGATCCGCGATAACCACGCGGCCGTCGCGCTGTATCAGTCGTTAGGCTTTACGCGGCGCTATGGGCTCTGCGGCTACCTGAGCGCAGAGCCTCTGGCTGCGGCGCCTGGCGTGTTACAGCCTTATCCGATCCTGGCACTGCTTCGACGCGCCGTTGAGGAGAGTAACAGTCAGCTCCCCTGGCTGATGGATCCGCTTACCTTCGCCACCCTGCCATGCCGCGTCGTGACCCTGGAACAGCGCGCCTTCGCGGTACTGAGCACCTCGGGCTCACGGCCTGTACTGCAGTTTTTATGGGTGGAACCCGCCGCCCGTCGCCAGGGGCTGGCGCAAGCGCTGCTGATGGCGCTGGCGCAGCAGTTCCCGGGGATCGGCACGTCGGTGACGGTCCCGGAAACCTTTACGCCGCTGTTTGCCGCGGCGGGGTATGCGCCGCTATCGCTGCAGCAGTATGAAATGACGATGGAGTGTGCCGCAGCGAAGTCCGCTTAGGCGGGAGTGTGCGCTGGGCCGCAAAAAACAGCACGGGGCGTCGATAAGCCTCTCTTTTGCCGCATCATATCTCTTCGTAATGGCGACGAGGGGGATGTAATGCGTAAAACGGAACTGTTGGCTTTTTTGCAAAATCAGACCGATTTTTTCGATCCGGATAACCTGAGCGACGTTTTTACCGCCAGCTGGCTGGCTCAGCGTTTCGCGATGCAAAGAAATACCGCCAGCCACTATCTCAATCAGCTGGTCGCCCAGGACGTGCTGGTGAAGATCAACACCCGGCCGGTCTATTTTCTGCATAAAAAAGCCTTCTGCCAGCAGTTCTTCCCCCTTTCCCGCAGCGAGTACGCCAGCATGGCGGAGCTGCTCGCGGAGAGTGACCGCCAGCCGGAACAGGCGGACCATTTTTCGTTGCTGACCGGGCATGACGGCAGCCTGCGTAAACCGATCGAGCAGATGAAAACCGCGCTGTTTTATCCCAACGGCGGCCTGCCGCTACTGATCGTCGGCGACAGCGGAACCGGCAAAAGCTATATGGCGGAGCTGATGCACGAGTTCGCGATCGCCCAGGGCCTGCTGGCGCCCGATGCGCCCTTTGTCAGCTTCAACTGCGCGCAATATGCCAGTAACCCGGAGCTGCTGGCCGCCAACCTGTTTGGCTATGTCAAAGGCGCGTTTACCGGCGCGCAGAGCGATAAAGCCGGGGCGTTCGAGGCGGCAAACGGCGGGATGCTGTTTCTCGACGAGGTCCATCGACTGGATGCTCAGGGGCAGGAGAAGCTCTTCACCTGGCTGGACCGCAAGGAGATCTACCGGGTGGGAGAGACCGCCCATGGCCTGCCGATTTCCCTGCGGCTGGTGTTTGCCACCACCGAAGATATTCACAGCACGTTTCTGACCACCTTTCTTCGTCGTATTCCGATCCTGGTCAGCTTGCCCGATCTTCAACACCGCAGCCGCGAGGAGAAGGAGGCGCTAACGCTGCAGTTTTTCTGGCAGGAGGCGCGGACGCTTGCCGCCAGGCTGCAGCTCACGCCGCGGCTTTTGCAGGTTCTGACGCAGTACGTTTATCGAGGCAACGTCGGCGAGCTGAAGAATGTGGTGAAGTACGCCGTTGCATCGGCCTGGGCCAGGTCTCCGGGCAGCGAGATGCTGACCGTGACGCTGCACGATCTGCCGGAAAATATCATGGCGGCGACGCCGGCGCTCAGTGAAGCCATGGGCCAGAAGGAGCCGCTGCTTATCGAGCCGCAGACCAGCCTGGTCTGGCTGCTGCGGGCGCGCGATCCGGTTCAGGGGCTGATCCATGACGTTCAGTGTCGGATTCTGGCGCTGTATGAAGCAGTGCTAAATAAAAAAACGGTCTGGGAAGAGGCGCAAAGAAGCATGGGGGAGGAGATTGAAACCCTCTTCGATCGGCTGATCTTTGATAACCAGGATGCCAGTAGCTCGCAGATGTTGCTGCTGATCGCCCATCAGGTGCGGGAGGAGTATTATCGCCTGGAAAAACGCTTCAATATCCAGTTTAACGGCAACTGTCTCTACGCCCTGAGCCACTACCTGATCCATCGCTCCCGTCAGGCGGCGTCCACGATGAGCAATGAGAAAATCCGTCTGCTGGCGGATTTTCTGGCAAACAAATTCCCGCTGCTGTATCGCTTTTGCGAAGCGATCCTCGACGCGCTGGCGCTGAAGCTGGATATTGAGCCCCAGCGTATTGACCTGCTGTTGCTGGTGCTGTGGTTCCAGAAAAACGGCGCTACCAGCCAGCAGCAGGTGACCCGCGCGATTATTCTCGCTCACGGTTACGCCACCGCCAGCAGCATCGCCAGCGTGGCGAACCGCTTGCTGAAAAGCCCGCTGTTTGAGTCATTCGACATGCCGCTCGACGTGACGCCGGAGGCTATCGCTAATCAGGTGATGGCGTATATTGAGCGCCACGCGCTGGCTTCAGGGCTGATCATTCTGGTCGATATGGGATCGCTGAACGCTATTCACAGCCATTTTAATCGTCGCCTGAATACGCCGGTGGCGATTATTAACAATGTCTCCACCGGCATGGCGATGTACGTCGGGGAGCGGATTTTGCACGGCGATATGCTGGAAGATATCGTCCGCGAGATCGGCGACGATCTGGCAGTTGAGCACCAGCTCTATTACCCGCAGACCGATAAACCGCGGGCGATTTTGACCACCTGCGCCACCGGCCTGGGCGCTGCGGCGAACCTGTCGGCGCTGTTAAAAGCCAGCATCCCTGAAGCGCTCGGCGTTGATATTGTGGCCTGCGATGTGGAGACCCTGGCCGACCCCGCGCGGCGGGAGCCGATGCTCAGCCGCTACGACGTGCTGGCGATCGTCGGCACCCTCGATCCGCATCTTGCCGATCTCCCGTGGATCTCGCTGGATTCGCTGATCTCGGGGGAGGGAAGTCGCCCGCTAATGCGTATCTTCGGCGAACTGGCGACAGCGGAGCAGGTCAGCGAGATCAACAACCTGATCCTGAAAAACTTCTCGCTGCGGCGGGTGATCGAGTCGGTGACGATCCTCGATACCGCGAAGGTGATCAACCAGGTTGAGCAGTTTTTGCTGCGCTATGAGCATTTGGCCGGGTACGAGGTGCCCAACGAACGTAAGGTGGCGCTGTATGTGCATATCAGCTGTCTGATAGAGCGGTTAATTCGCCACGCTTCCCCAACCCATTATGCGGGAAGGCAGTGTCCGGAGCGCGAGCTGGCGACGCTGCGCGAGGCCTTTAGTGTCATAGAGAGCGGATATAGTGTCAAAATCCCCGCCGTAGAACTGTACTACATTCACGATATTCTGACGCGCGAAACGGAATTTATTCAGGAAGATCAAGAGTTTTAACGCTTCTCTCCCTTTTGTCCTTACGTTAGCCGACGCGCCACTGTTTCTGGCACGTCGGTTGCAATTAAGAAAGCAGTGGAATGCGCTTTCGAGGTAAGGATGAAACGACACTATATTTTTGCCAGCCACGGCACCTTTGCTAACGGTTTGTTGAACTCTGTGGAGCTGATCCTCGGTAAACAGCCGGATATTCATACTCTGTGCGCCTATGTAGAAGAGGAGGTCGATCTGACGCAGCAGGTGGAGGCGCTGCTGGCGCGTTTCCCGGCGCAGGATGAGCTGATAGTGATTACGGATATTTTCGCCGGTAGCGTGAATAATGAGTTTGTGCGTTTTTTATCGCGCCCGCACTTCCATTTATTGTCCGGGTTAAATCTACCATTAATTATTGATCTGCTTATTTCTGCAGCGGAAGATAATACCGAAAAATTAATTTCTGAAGCATTAATCAACGCCAAAGAGAGCATTCAGTACTGCAATCAGACTATTGCCGGGGCGATGACTATGGATAAAGACTTCTGAAATGAGGATGCATGATGATTACGTTATTAAGGGTTGACCATCGATTACTTCACGGCCAGGTAGCCTTTTCCTGGACCCAATATGTCGGCGCCGATTGTATTTTAATCGCCAACGACAGTGTCCCTGAGGATGAACTGCGGAAAACCACCATTAAGCTAGCTAAACCACCCTCGGTGAAGCTGGTGATTAAAAATATAAATGATTCTATTGAGGCGATAAAAAGCGGGGTTACCGATAAATATAATTTATTTATTGTTGTGGAATCGGTCAATGACGCCTGGCGTATTGCCAGCGCCGTTGGGGACATAAAAAGTATTAATCTCGGCGGGATTAAAGCCAAAGAGGGCAGTAAAAATATCTCTAAGGCGATTAATTTATTGCCGGAGGAAATAGAGCAGTTGCAACAACTGGTGGGCAAAGGCGTCGAGGTGGAGATTCGCCAGGTCCCGAACGATCGCAAACAGCTTTTTACGGAATGCGTGTGATTCCGGAGGACAGATTATGGTAGAGGCTCTCTTACTGGGTCTGGTGGCGTTTATCGCGCAATCGGAATATGCCTTAGGGACGTCGCTGATTTCCCGGCCTATCGTCACCGGGCTACTGACCGGTCTGGTGCTGGGGGATGTGCAGACCGGCGTCATTATGGGCGCGACGCTGGAGCTGGCGTTTATCGGTTCGTTCTCCGTTGGCGCCTCGATCCCGCCCGACGTGGTGACCGGCGGTATTCTCGGCGTGGCGTTCGCCATCACCTCCGGCGCGGGCACGGAAACGGCGCTGTTACTCGGCCTGCCTATCGCCACCCTGACCCTGATCCTGAAAAACGTTTATCTGGGGATGTTTATACCGCTGCTCAGCCAGAAAGCGGACGGCTATGCGGAACGGGCGGATACGCGCGGCATTGAGCGGATGCATCTGATTGCCGGATTCGGCCTGTCGCTGATGCTTGCCACGGTGGTGACCGTCTCATTCCTGGTGGGCAGCAACGCGGTGAAATCCCTGCTCGATACGATCCCGGAATTTATTAAACACGGACTCAGCGTGGCCACCGGGATCATTCCGGCTCTCGGCTTCGCGATGCTCGCCAGGTTGCTGATTAACAAGAAGGTGGCGCCGTACTTTTTCCTCGGCTTTGTACTGATGGCCTATTTGAAAATCCCGGTTACCGGTATCGCCATTCTCGGCGCCATCGTGGCGGTGGTGATGGTTAACGTCACCGCATTGAGCGCACCTCGTACCACGACAGAACAAGGAGTCAGCGATGACGACGAAGATGATTTCTGAAGAGACCCTGCAGCCGCAGGAGCAGGAAGAAGCGCGAATTACGCCGCGAGATTTACGCCGGGTGTTCTGGCGCTCCTTCCAGATGGAGTTCTCGTGGAACTATGAGCGACAGATGAATCTCGCCTTTGTTTACGCGCTGATCCCGGTGCTGAAGAAGCTCTATCCGCGCAAAGAGGAGCTGGCCGGGGCGCTGAAACGCCATCTGGTGTTCTTCAATACCACGCCGCATATCGTCACCCTGCTGCTGGGGATCACGACGGCGATGGAGGAGAAAAACAGCCAGCAGAAAAATATGGATGCCAACGCGATTGATAACGTCAAAGCCTCGCTGATGGGGCCGCTGGCCGGGCTGGGAGACTCCTTCTTCTGGGGAACGCTGCGCCTGATCGCCACCGGCATCGGCACCAGCCTGGCGCTAAAGGGCAATATTCTCGGGCCGATCCTGTTTCTGCTGGTGTTTAACGTGCCGCACATTCTGGTGCGCTGGTGCTTTACCCGCTGGGGCTACGTGCTGGGCACCGGGGTGCTGCAGCGGATCCAGAAGAGCGGAATGATGGAGAGCCTGACCTACGGGGCGTCGATTATCGGCCTGATGGTGGTCGGGGCGATGACCGCCTCAATGATCGATATCACCATCCCTGTCTCCTTCGGGGCCGGGGAGGCCAAAACTCAGGTGCAGGACATCATCAACGACATTCTGCCCTGCATGCTGCCGCTGGTGAGTTTCGGCATCGTCTACTGGCTGCTGGGGCGGAAGGTTAAACCGCTCTCTATTATCGGCGGAATGGCGCTGGTGGGCATTCTGGGTTCGTGGATCGGATTGTTTTAACGGGAGTGAGCTATGCGACCAACAATGATGACCTATATCAGCGAAGAGCCGGCCTGTCTGGCGCAGATCCTGCGCGACTACCGGCACAAGCTGGCGGCGATTGAGACCTTCGCCCGCCAGCAGCCGGTGCGGCGTATTTTGCTGCTGGCGACCGGATCGTCGCTGAATGCCGCGCTTTGCGCGCGCTATTTCTTTGAACAACGCTTTGGCGTGCTGGTGGACATTAAAGAGCCGTACAACTTTACCCATTACGAAACTATCGACCCGCATACCGATCTGGTGGTGGCGATTTCACAGAGCGGAAAAAGCGCGTCGACGCTGGAGGCGATGCGTAAGGTACAGGCCTCAGGACTGCCGGTATTTGCCCTGACCTCCGACCCGCAAAGCCCGACCGGGCGGGCCTGCGATGGCGTTCTGGATATCAATACCGGGATCGAGAGCGTAGGGTTTGTCACCCGCGGCTTTAGCGCGACAGTGCTCAATCTGCTGCTGATAGCGCTGATGATTGCTCGCAGCCAGGGGAAGGCCAGTGAAGCCGAGGAGCAGCACTATCTTGCCGAATTCCAGCGACTGGCGGCGGCGATCCCGGAGGTCATCGCCCGCACTTCGCGCTTTATCGACCGGCATAGCGAAACGCTGCGGAGCGGCGAGCGCTTTGTCGCCACCGGCTATGGCGCGCTGGTTGGCGTGGCGAAAGAGTTCGAAACCAAATTTACCGAGACGGTGCGGGTACCTTCCAGCGGCTTTGAGCTGGAAGCCTATATGCACGGCCCCTATCTGGAAGCCAATGCCCGCCATGTGATGCTGTTTATGGAGGACTCGTCGGACGCGCGAACCCGGGCGCTGCGCGACTATATGGCGCCGTCGATTGCCCGCGCCTTTACGCTGACGCTGGGGGACGAAGAGGATGAACAAACGCTGGCGCTTAACTGCCCGTGCGAGCATCACCTGGCGCCGCTGCTGCTGATTGTCCCCGTGCAGATGCTCGCCTGGCATACCGCCGGGCTAAAAGGCATCGATCTGGCGATACGTATTTTCGACGATTTTGACCGCGTATTAAAAAGTAAAATCTGATTATTCAGGAGAAAACTATGTTGGGTTTTAATCAGGACGAGTACCTGACCAGTGCTCGCGAGATCATCGCTGCGCGTAAACAGGCTGAAACCGTGGCCGACGCTATTTATGACAGCGGCTGCAGCGCGTTATTTTTCGCCTCGGTAGGCGGTTCTTTAGCTCCGATGATGGCAATTAATGAGTTTGCCAAAGAATTAACCAGCGTGCCGGTTTATCTTGAGCAGGCGGCGGAATTAATTCATCGCGGGCATAAAAAATTAAATAAAGATGCAGTGGTGGTGACGTTATCCAAATCCGGCGATACCAAAGAGTCGGTGGCCATTGCCGAATGGTGCAAGGCGCAGGGGATACGCGTGGTAGCCATTACCCGTCATGCCGATTCGCCATTGGCTGCCGCCGCCAGCTGGCATATTCCGATGTGCCACAAAAATGGCGTGGAATATGAATATATGCTGCTGTACTGGTTATTCTTCCGCGTCATTTATCGTCACGGCGAGTTTGCGGATTATGCGCGTTTTGCCAGCCAGCTCGAGTTGCTGCCGGAAAATCTTCTGCAGGCCAAACGCCAGTTCGATCCCCAGGCGGACAGCATTGCCGCGCAATACCATGACAGCGACTATATGATGTGGATTGGCGGCGCGGAAATGTGGGGTGAGGTCTACCTGTTCTCGATGTGTATTCTCGAAGAGATGCAGTGGAAGCGGACCAAGTCGGTAAGCTCGGCTGAATTTTTCCACGGCACTCTGGAGCTGCTGGAAAAAGAGGTCCCGCTGTTTCTGGTGAAGGGCGAGGGGAAATGCCGGGCGCTGGACGAGCGCGTCGAACGCTTTGCCGAAAAGATAACTGACCATCTGGTGGTGATCGACCCGCGCGACTATCCGCTGAACGGCATTGATGATGCGTTCCGCTGGATTATGGCGCCGTGCGTGGTGTCTACTCTGCTGGTGGACCGGCTGGCGGCCCACTTTGAGCACCATACCGGCCACGACCTGAATATCCGCCGTTATTATCGGCAGTTTGATTACTAAATCTTGCCTATGGCGGCCAGTCAGACTGGCCGCTCCGCTATTCTCCGAGGCGCTTCCCAGAAAATCATCGTCAAAACCAACCGGTTAAAAACCGGTGGTAGAGTCCGGCTTTCCTTCTCTTTCAGGCAAGCGGATGGCCATGAAAAAACGAATAACCGCCACGCCGCATGATGCGGTGTTTAAACGATTTCTTCGCCACCCGGAGACGGCGAATGATTTTCTCATGCTCTATCTTCCCGAAGCGATCCGCCAGCGGTGCGATTTCGCTACTCTGAGGCTGCAACCGGCGAGCTTTATCGATGAGGATCTACGCGCCTGGTATTCGGACGTGCTGTGGTCGGTGCAAACCACCTGCGGGGCGGGATATATTTACGTGGTGATAGAGCATCAGAGCTCGCCGGATAATCATATGGCTTTTCGTCTAATGCGCTATTCGATTGCCGCGATGCAGCGACACCTCGACGCCGGGCACAAAACGCTGCCGCTGGTGGTGCCGATGCTTTTTTATCATGGCGCAACCAGTCCGTATCCTTTTTCCCTCAACTGGCTGGATGAATTTGCCGACCCGCAGCTGGCGAAGAGGCTGTACGGCAGTCAGTTTCCATTGATCGACGTCACGGTCATGCCGGACGATGAAATCGTGCAGCATCGGCGGGTCGCCCTGCTGGAGCTGATGCAAAAGCATATTCGCCAGCGCGATCTCAGCGGCATAACGGAGTCGTTGGCGGCCGTGGTGATGCTGGGATACACTAATCCCCGGCAGTTGAGAATGCTGTTTCACTATATGCTGCAGTACGGTAACACGGCCGAGCCGGGCGTGTTTCTCCGCCGGCTGGCCCGCCGTCTGCCACAGTATGAGGAGACATTGATGTCTATCGCGCAAAAGCTTAAGCAGGAAGGTCGACAGGAAGGTCGGCATGAGGGCCGACAGGAGGGGCGCCTGGAAGGGCGCCTTGAGGGCTTACAGGAAGGGAGCCGGCGTGAGGCGCTGCGCATTGCCGGCAGCATGTTACAGAATGGCCTCGACAAAGAGACGGTACAGAAAATTACCGGACTGTCGGCTGACGACCTCAAGCCGCTGTTTTGTTAACACCCTGCCACGGAAACTGTTGCCCGGCGCCAATATCCGCCGGGCAAGGTGGCTTTAACCTTCGCTTTTCACCACTTTGATCTCCACCATACCGATCCCCAGCTGACGCGGGGAGTGGCCGAGGATATTGCCCTCGTTGGTGGACTGCGGGTCCGGCGGAGTGATGGTCAGCGTATTGCTGCGCGTTGGGTTGTCGAAATGCAGCGTCGTGGTGGTCACATCATTGACCAGTGTAAGCACTTGCTCACTTTGACCAACCCGCACCGGGATCGGCTTATTGGCATTGGGACCGTAGGCTTTGGCGGTGATCACCAGATCAAATTTCTCCGGCAGCGGCTCTTTATATTCAATCTTCACGTCGCTGCCCAGCTGGGCATTGGACCACCGACCCCAGGACTCGGGCCGCGAAATGCCGCTAAACTGTTTCACCTCTTCCGGCGCGCCGGCAACGTTAAACACGAAGCTGTCGGCCTTATAGCGAATATCGTTGTCGACAACTTTCAGCGTATCGACGTTGCCCTTATAGCGCTCCATATCGATAAGGGTGTCCCTGAAGGCGGTCTTACCTTGCCACTGTGGCTTATCAACGTGCTGGACCTTCTGCTCACCCCCCAGTTGTCCCTGCGAGACGCACCAGTCGGTGGAGAGCGCCAGCTCAGGAGACCACAGCTGGCCCATTTTATAGCAGCGATCGACCCACACGAAATTATCCCGCGGCGCGAAATCGGCCAGCTGGAAGCGCAGCGGCGCCGAGTATTCGCTCTCCGGCAGCGGTTCAACGCGCTGGTTCGACACCCGGAGCAGCAGCGGCAGACGGAAATGGCTGCCGGAGAAGGCGATCATGTTCTTCTGCGAGTCGATGGTGAAGTTTTTCATCTCTTTCGGGAAGTTCCACAGGCGGATCACGTCGGGTTTCCAGGCCAGGACCTTCTCTTTCATATTCATGAAAATACCGGAGAGCGACTGGCCAGAGAGACTGCTGCGCCCGAGGCCGATATAGTTATCGCCACCGAGAATATCCAGCACCGTCGCGCCGTTATCCATGGTGTTGCGTTTCACCGCCAGGGTCTCCTGCTGCGGCCGATCGCCGCGCAGGACAAAGAACAAATTGCTGCGATCGTGCTTGTTGAGGTAATCCCAGGCGCTGTTCTTCATGGCCAGGTGATCGGAAGAGACCACGATGACCGTGTTTTTGAAATAGGGAGAGGCTTTGATCTTCTCGATCAGCGCGGCGATATGTTCCTGGCTGCAGCTAACGGCGCTGAAGGAGAGGTTTTTCTTGCCGTCCACGTCATAGCGTTTACGCTCGCAGGTACGCGAGATAAAACCGTCGGGATGGTGAGTGTCCACCGTCAGGGCGAACAGTGAAAAGCGTTTTCCGGACTGCGACAGTTCTTCGAATTTTTTCCACGTCTCGTCGAGTACCGTGTCGTCATAGAAGCCCCAGTCGTTGCGGTAGGTTGGATCGGCTACCGTGGTTTTGAGCTCTTCCGCCCCGAACAGGTGATCGAAGCCGTGGGATTTGAGAAACACGTCTTTGCCGGCAAAGCGCAGGTTAGCTCCCTGCACAAAATAGTTTTCGTAACCGGAGTTTTTCAGGATATCGCCAAGGCAGATATTCTGCGGAAAGAAGCTGGAGACCGAGGCCGAAGCGTTGCCTTCAAACGGGGCAAACAGCGGAATGCCACACTGTGATGCGACCATGCCGGCGATGGTGTAATCGGTCCCCGGCAGCTGCATAGTATTGCTGAAATCAATGCCCTCATCTTTTATTCTGCCAAGCTCAGGGGTGAGGTTGGGGAAAGCATCGTTATCAAAATAGGTGCGCTCAAGGCTTTCGCCATAGATATAGACCAGATTCAGCTGCGGATTGTCGATACGCTTCGACGGTTCTTTGTAGTACGCGGCAAAGTCCGGGTCTCCTTCCCGCGACTGCGATTTCACCAGCTCGCTGATTTGATGGAAGGCCGGGCTGGCGTCGACCGAGGCCAGCGCCAGCAGCAGCGCCGCCAGGCTGTAGCCGACGTGATGAGGATGATGCCGACGACGGCGCAGCACCCACCCCAGGGCGCCAAAGACGGCAACCAGCGCGACGGCCACGCCGACGCCCGGCAGAATGTATTTGCCGATCCCGGCGCCGGTCAGGCTGTTGGTCAGAGTGTAGAGTACCGCGTCGTTGATGCCGTCGCCGGTAAAGTAGTCGCTGGCGTAGAGGGTGATATTCAGCACCACGAACAGACCTAACACCGTGAGCGTGGCGGCAAACCACCAGGTGTTACGACCCGCTTTCCAGGCATAAAGCACCACCGAAGCTAAAAATAAGGCGATGGATAACAACTCTGACACAGCTCATCCTCATTAACGCCAGTTATCGGCTGGCAGAACAGATTACTTTTCAAGCCACACTGTAATTGCAGCGCCATCTTGCTGCAATTCTAGCGTCATGAAAGTGTGCAGTTATTCAGAATTGGTTTAGAAGTTGCCTTTTTTGATCGGCGTCGCAACGGGCGGGGCGGGGAAGCGCAAGGAGAAAAAGGCGAAAAAAGCCGTTTCAGGCCGCGCTGCCGTCGCGAAGGCGACAAACGCGGCATTGGCCCTCTGCGTCAAGAGAGAAAGTTAACGCCCTGTTTTAAGACCAGATCGCAGGCTTTGGTTTTCACCTGTTTCGCCAGCGAACTGTTGCCGAGGGTATTCAGGTCAAGCTGCTGGCCATTATTGCTGTTGAGCAGCCCCTGTAGGCCATCAAGATAGCTGGTGTCCTTTTTTTGTTTTTCCGGCGTGCTGAGCCCCAGCTTATCCAGCACCTGGTTTTTGACGTTATCAGCGCTGGTCGCCGAGGCGAGCTTCTGTTTGGCGCAATATGACATGATCCCGGCGGCGTTATTCATGCTGCTGGCGGTCAGCGACTGGCTGCTGCCGTTGAGCAGGCTGGTCAGAGAGGAGATGGACATTCCGCCGCCGCTGGCCTGGGTGCTGCTGCCGCTGAGCTGGCTGGCGGCGCTGTTGAGAGAATCCTGCCAGGAGGCGGCGTGGGCGCCGGAGAGGGTAAATGCGCTGAGGGTAAGCGCGGCAAGTAAGCCATTTTTTAACGATTTCATAGACGGACTCATAAGCGTGACTGAAGAATCGCTTTAGTATAACGCCGTCGTCGTCCGGATATCTCTTAATACTCCTTGCCGGTGACGCGGTGCCGGTAACTTTCCCAGTTGAAGATAACCCACAGGCTGTTGCCCAAGCGCATACGGTCCATCACCCGTTCGCCGAGCAGCTTATTCATCTCTTCCATATTACTGTTGGTCAGCATACCGGTGGGCCGTTTGGATGAAGATCGGCGGTCAACGATCTGATTGATAATGACCTTTTCATAGCGAGACTCTGTCTGCATACCAATTTCATCAATGACCAGAAGATCGACCTTGCTGAGGTCGCTCAGTAACTGCTCTTCGCTCGTCTCCCGGTTGCCGAAAGTATCTTTCATCGCCGACATAATATCGGCCACGGTGATGATTAAGACCGACTTCCCGCGCAGCAGCAGTTCGTTGCAGATAGCCGCAGCGAGGTGGTTTTTGCCGGTGCCCGGTTTGCCGGAGAAGATAAAGCTGGCGATATTGCCATCGAACTCCTCCACGTACTGACGCGCGCGGGCGAGGGCGTTCATCTGCCCCTCGCACTCGACGCGATAGTTATCAAAGGAGCAGTTCTGATGAAGGGGGCGGATCCCCGAGCGGTTAAAGGTGCGCTGCATTTTCATCGCGCGGTTCTCCCGCTCCAGCGCTTCGGAACGCAGCTTGCCTTGCTCTTTTTGCCAGGCCAGCAGCTCTTCGCCGGTTTTAAACGCCGGTTCGATATGAGCCGGCATCATTTTCTGCAGGCGCTTCATCAGATCGCCAACGTTTTTCATGCTCATCCTCGGAAACCTCGCGGAATATGACTGTCGGGTTCGCTAACGCTGTTCACATCGCGCTTCGGCTGCCCGCCGTTGCTGGCGCGGCTGATTTGCACGCTGCGAGCCAGTTTCTGCTGCCACTGCACGTGGTGAAACACTTTACCTTCCGCCTGCCAGTAAGCGACGAAAGCGGCCAGCTCTTCCGGGGTGACCGGCTGGCTCAGCGCGATGCCCCACAGCGCGGCCAGACGCTGAAAGTCGGCGTCCGGCTGCCAGGCCGCATACATGGCAAATTTGCCCATCGGCACCGCAACCGGCGCCGCGGCGGGCTCGTCGAAAAACTGCGGGTCAAGCGCGATGTCGCTGCCGGGGCGCGCCAGCCTGGCTTCCAGCTCCAGCAGCTGCGCCAGCCGGGCTGGGGTCAGCGCATAGAACGCCGGGGCGTTGTTGGCAAAAACGGCGACGGTGCCGTCAGTCGATTTCGCCAGCAGCGCCGCGTGCTGCTGGAGGAACTCTTCCAGGCCGCTAAAATGGGAGGTTAAAATTCGCGAAGACATAACTCTATCTCAACTCTGAACTGCAAAGAGTGGGGTGATCTGCACATAGTAGCACAGAGCCCGTCGCGGAAGGAGCGTACCGCGCCAGACCCCCCC